>NZ_QNUA01000034.1:0-135377 GCF_008042285.1 Bacillus sp. AR13-1 | reverse complement strand
AAGTATCCTTTTTCTATTTTACGGATTTTGTGAAAAGAGGTAGTATTTATTTATATAAGTATATTTGAGATTGTGGATCAAAAAGGAGTTCAGAGATGGTTAAAATTATGATTGTTGAAGATGATATGAAAATTGCGGAGTTATTATCAACATATGTTGCGAAATACGGTTACCAAGGAATTATTGTAACGGATTTTCAAAATGTGTTAGACATATTTTTAGAAGAACAACCGGAGTTAGTTTTATTAGATATTAATTTACCAAGTTTTGATGGTTACTATTGGTGTCGTCAAATTCGCGGGGTTTCCACATGTCCGATTTTATTTATTTCGGCCCGTGAAGGTACGATGGATCAAGTTATGGCGTTAGAAAATGGTGGCGATGATTTTATTCCGAAGCCGTTTCATTATGAAGTTGTAATGGCGAAAATTCGTAGTCATTTAAGACGTGCTTATGGAGACTATGCACCGAAACTAGAAGAACGAATGATTGAGCAACAAGGTCTTAGTTTATATCCCGAAAGACTTGTATTAAAACTTAGGAACCAAGAGATTGATATAACGAGAAACGAAGCCATTTTATTAGAGATGTTAATGAAAAACTATCCGCGTGTTGTGAGTAGGGAAGTATTATTAAATAAATTATGGGATAGTGAATCTTATGTTGATGATAATACATTAAGTGTAAATACAACACGTGTGCGTAAAAAGTTAAAAACGTTACAAATTGAAGGAGCAATTGAAACAATTCGTAGTGTTGGATATAGATTACATATTACTTGGGATAATGGTATGGAAAAATGATAAGGTTATTTATACGTGATCATATACCACTTATTTGTTTTACTGCGATCCAACTACTAGCCATATTCTTAGTTTATTGGTTTGATGGGCATAATCATATTTCAACGGCATTATATGCAATGTTTTTAGGTGCTTTTTTTATGGTAAGTTATTTAGTATTTCGTTATTTTACACATCGTTCTTTTTATGAACGTTTAGCAAATCCGTTGCAATCTTTGGATGAATCTGTTCAAAAATCTGATTTTGCAGTTTTATCTACTGCTCTCCAAGATTTGCTCGAAGTACAATATCGACATTATCAAAATCAGCTCCAGTTACAAGAGAGGAAAAATAATGATCATTTAACCTTTATGAATCAGTGGATTCATCAAATGAAAACACCTTTATCTGTAATAGAATTAATTACACAAGATGAAGTGGATTCACGTTTTGAAAGTATTAATGAGGAAACAGATAGGTTAAAAAAGGGGTTAGAGATGGCACTGTATGTCGCCCGTTTAGAAGCATTTACACAAGATTTTTATGTAGAAAGAGTACAACTACATAAAATAGTGAATGATTCCGTGCATGAACATAAACGCTTTTTTATTCGGAATTTTGTATACCCAGAGCTTGAAATTGATAAGAGTATTACTGTAGAAAGTGATGCGAAGTGGTTACAATTTTTAATTGGACAAATAATATCGAATGCGATTAAATATTCATCAGGTAGTAGAGAAAAGATTAAAGTGAAAGCATGTAAGGAAGGTAATACAGTTGTACTTGAAATTACCGATAGTGGCGTAGGGATACCGAAGCAAGATTTACCAAGAGTATTTAAACCTTTCTTTACAGGAGAAAACGGTAGAGATTTTAAAGAATCAACAGGAATGGGATTATATCTTGTATATGAAATTACGAAACAATTAGGACATAGTGTAGGAATCCATTCAGAGGTTGGTAAAGGTACCGTTGTACGAATAATATTTTTTAATGTGTAAAAAGTGATTCAGGCTAAAGAACTTTTAAGATAAGTTTTTTAGCCTTGTTTTGTAATACTGATACAATTTGAGAATGTAAAATTATTTACATAAGAGAAGATAAACTCAACTGAAAAGGAAAAAGAACAACTAGTCATACACATGCTTTTTAGTAATAAAAGTGCTTTTTGGGTAATTGATAATGACTGGGGGATTGAAATGGATATTCGTAAAATGAAATATTTCATAACAGTGGCAGAAGAATTAAACTTTAGCCGTGCGGCAGAACGTCTTATGATGGCACAACCGCCTTTAAGTCAAGAAATTCGAAAGTTGGAAGAAGAATTAGGTGTTCAACTTCTTCACAGGACAAAAAGGATGGTTGAACTTACCGATGCGGGGAAAATCTTTTTAGAAGGTGCGCGACAAACGTTACTTCAAGTAGATAGAACCGTTAAAGAAACACAGCTCGCGGATGAAGGGAAGATCGGGCATTTAATCATTGGTTTTGTCGATTCTACAGAAACAGTTATAGACATATTAAAAACATTTCGAGAACGATTTCCTAAAATACAGCTTATATTACGCGAGATGACAACAGACCAGCAAATAAAAGCGCTCTATGAAAAACAAATTCACATTGGATTTATTCGTTCTAAGCAGAATAATGAAATATTGTCTTCCGAAGTTTGTTCTAAAGAACGTTTAAAATTGGTTTTACATGAAAATCACGCATTAGTTTCGTTACCTAATATTTCTATTAAAGAACTAGTAGATGAACCATTTATTTTATTTCCTCGTCATTTCGGTACTAACTTTTATGATTTAATTATTAGTTACTTTTGGGAACATGGAGTAAGTTTAAATATTGTTCAAGAGGCGATCCAAATGCAAACGATTGTGAATTTAGTTGCTACAGGAATGGGAATTTCTGTCGTTCCATCATCGGTGGAAAGTTATAAAAAATCGTGTGTCATGTATAAAGACATTCAAGAAAATACACCGAAAATAAATTTATATGTTGGATGGAGACAAGATGAAAAGTCTGTCGTGTTAGAGAACTTCTTAACAGTTGTTAGAGAGGTTTATGCGACTTCACAATTTGAATTTGAAAAGTAAAAGCCCATCTTGATAGGATGGGCAGTGGAAATTTGGAAAGGGAAACTTCTATTTTTATTTTAAAGTCACTGATGATTCAACCTGTTTTACTCGGATCGTACTCAACGAAACCTTTTAGTACGCTATCAATTTGATCCATAATTTCAGGTTGCAATTTAACACTAGAAGCAATTACGTTTTCTCTTATTTGCTCCGGGTTTGAAGCGCCAATAATTGCAGAGGAAACAGCTGGATTTTGTAGTACCCAAGCAACTGCGAGTTGTGGTAGGGTAAGATTAGTTTCTTGCGCGATGGGATTGAGTTTCTGAATTGCAGTGAGTACATCATCACTCATCCAACGTTGCACGAGTTTGTGGAAAAATGGTTTACCAGCATCTGAATTAGCACGTGATTGAGTCGGCAAGGGTTTACCAGGTTGATATTTTCCTGAGAGAATACCTTGTGCAAGGGGAGACCAAACAACTTGACCAAGCCCCTCACGTTGACCGGTTGGTATTACATCAGTTTCAATAACACGCCACAACATCGAATATTGAGGTTGGCTAGCGATAAGTGGAATGTTCAATTCTCGTGCAAGTGCTGCACCGCGGGTAATTTGTTCTGATGTCCATTCACTTACGCCTAAGTAAAGGACTTTACCTTGTCTTACAAGATCAGCAAAAGCTAACATCGTTTCCTCAAGGGGAGTTGTTGAGTCAAATCTATGTGCATAATAGACATCAATGTAGTCTGTCTGCAACCGCTGTAACGATGCATTGCAATTTTCTATAATATGTTTTCTCGATAATCCACGATTATTTTTTCCAGGTCCGGTCGGATGGCATACTTTTGTACATAGTTCTATACTTTCTCGTCGTATACCTTTCAAAGACCGGCCAAGTACTTCCTCGGCTATCGTGTCCGAATAAACATCAGCAGTATCGAACGTTGTAATTCCAACATCCAGTGCGGCTTTCACACAATCATTTGCAATATCTTCATTTACTTTCCCGCCATGGTTTATCCAGTTCCCATATGCAATCTTACTTACTGTTAATCCACTGTTTCCTAGTTTGCTAAACTCCATTGTAGTATCCTCCTTTTAAAATGATATCTTCATTATAAGAACTGAAATTTAATATGTATAATATATAATTTATTGGAGAGTTATATAAAAAATATATAAGAGGGAGTGCTTAGAAGTTTACTGGTAGGGAAATATAAAGCAAGAAGTACAACAAATGTTGTTTGTGCTTGATCGATCTGAAGTGTAGAAATGATAAATAGACCTAAAAGAAAGCAATCCTTTTAAACGGCACATATAATTACATTTACTCATACAGTACTACTATGGTACAATATGGTTACTAACGACGGAAAGGAATGATGGGTGGACGATGATTAACTAATCTTATTTTTAAATGTTGAAATTAAATAAATTTCAATTTATAAAAAATAGGATTAGTCTGCCCAATTTCCATACAGTAGTATTGCTATTTATTTTGCGTAATAGCTTATTTGGGTATAAATATTTTAATGACTAATCCTGCCAAATTAATTTGGGAGGATTTTTTTGTTCTCCCTTAATGAAAGGGATCGGTAATATGAAAGAACTTTTAAAATTAAATGATGTTTATGTTGAAATAATGGAAAATACTTTATTAGAGAAAATGAATGTTACAGTAAAACAAGGGGATGTTATCGGATTAGTTGGTAAAAATGGTGCTGGTAAATCAACGTTACTTCAATTAATAAATGGGAAGATTGAGCCATCAAAAGGAATTGTTGAGTGGCAGCAAATGAATATGACAACAGCATATGTTGAACAAGAAATAGAATCTTTTATTAGTAATGATGTGATTGCAAAAGAAGCAGAGCTTCTTGCAAAATGGGGCGTGCCAACGAACGATTTTCATACTTTAAGTGGTGGTGAAAAGCTGAAAGTTCGGTTAGCAAAAGGATTTGCGGGAAATCCTAATGTCTTAATATTAGACGAACCGACAAATCATTTAGATGAGATGAGTACGGAATTTCTCATTAAGCAAATAAAAAATATGAAGGGTACAGTTATCGTTGTATCGCATGATCGATACTTTTTAGATGTTGTCGCAACTAGAATATGGTCAATTGAGGATAAGAAATTAATTGACCATATCGGTAATTATACGAGTTATATGAAAGCACGTGAGCATAAAAGAATGACGCAGCAGCGTGAATATGAAAAACAGCAAAAAAAGATAGAACAAGTAGAAACACATATAAAAGAATTGAGTTCATGGTCACAAAAAGCGCATGCACAGTCTACAAAACAAGAAGGTTTTAAAGAGTTTTATCGTGTAAAAGCGAAGCGAACGGATGCACAAGTTAAATCAAAACGAAAACGTCTTGAAAAAGAGCTTGAAAAATCGAAAGTAGAACGAGTTAAAGAAGAGTATTCAGTTGAGTTCTCTATTCAAGCGAATAAAAAAGTAGGAAAACGCTTTTTAGAAGTGAAACAATTGAGGAAAGAATTTAATGGACGAACATTATTTGAAAACGTTAATTTTACAATCCAGCACGGTGAGAAGGTTGCGATTATTGGACCAAACGGTTGTGGGAAAACAACATTACTGAAGATGATTATGGAAACAGAAACTGCTGAAGGAGAAGTATGGCTTTCACCATCTGCAAACATCGGTTATTTAACACAAGAAGTATTTGATTTACCACTGGATAAAACACCAGAAGATTTATTTTTTAAAGAGACATTTGAAGAAAGAGGAAAAGTCCAAAATTTAATGAAACATTTAGGATTCCAAGCTTCTCAATGGAAAGAGCCGATTGAGCATATGAGTATGGGGGAACGAGTAAAATGCAAGTTAATGGCTTATATTTTAGATGAAAAAGATGTACTTATTTTAGATGAACCGACGAATCACCTTGACCTCCCTTCACGTGAACAGCTTGAAAATACATTAGCTGAGTATAATGGAACACTCGTTATAGTTTCTCACGATCGATATTTTCTAGAGAAAACAACTAACACGAAACTCGTGTTTTCAAATAATACGATACAAAAGCAGCTAGAGGAACCTATTAAAACAAGAGATGATATTGAAGAGCTACGTTTAACGCTAGAAACAGAGCGACAAGAAGTATTAGGTAAATTAAGTTTCTTAACTTCTAACGATAAAGAATATAAAGAACTTGATGCACGATTTATAGAACTTACGAAGCAGATTAAGGCGCTTTAATATAATTAAGGGGGATTAACATGGGAGAAGAGAGTTCGACTAATTTATTTAGAATAGACTGTGGAGATATATACTTGCAAGAGTTTACTATCAAAGATGCGGAGAGTATTTATAAACTATCGAATCAACCGGAAATAGAACAGTTTTTACCAGACTGGAAATCAACGAAAGAACAAAGGGTTGACTGGGTTATTAATGATGAAATACCAGCAAATAAAGCATTTCTTAATGCAGTGAAAAATACATGTAACATAGATGATCATATATTAAAGCTAGGAATATTTAATAAAGATACAAATGAATTTATTGGATGGTGCTGCACAAGCATTAAAGAAGAACTCCCTTCACCAAATAGAGAAATAATGTATGCTATTTCAAGCGAGTATCAAAACAATGGTTACGCTACGAAAGCGACTAAAGGGTTAATTGATTATTTGTTTAAAAATACAAATGTAGATGTCCTCAACGCAATTGCTTTAATTAACAACGTACCATCAAATAAAGTTATTGAAAAATGTGGATTTACTTATATGAGCCAACAAACGATAGAAAACCAACTATATAATCATTATTTATTGAGCAAATCAGAGTGGATAAAAAATATTGCTCTTTAAAAGGAGTTATAATGGAATGAAATGATTTTAAAAAAGCTTAGAGCTAAAACTCTGAGCTTTTTTATGTACTATTTACTTTTGGATTATACTTATGAATTATAAGTTATTATTCATCGTTTTGAAGTTCTATAGTTATTCTTTATAATATATTTTATGTTGCTAATAAAGAATACAAGGAATACAGCAACTTTTAATGATGATAATCGTTTCTTAAACCCACTTTTATTTATATATTTAATAGGCTTACAAGGTGTCCTGGCAACCAGAAATAAGTAGCATTGTATTTTATGCTACTATATAGATATTATAAGATGAATAATCGTTAATTATAGTTTGAAAACAGTTTTGTTATCAGTTTTTTTAGAAATCTTACAAGCGTGTAAGATAAATGAAAGATGAATCAATATGTGCTATAAGACAATTCATTTACACTATATTGTGAGAAGTGCAAATGAAGGGAGAATATAAATGGAAATTCTACATGCAAAAAGTATTAGTAAAGTATATAAAGGGAAAGTACCTTTTAAAGCATTGGTAGATATTGATTTATCAATTCAAGAAGGTGAATTTATAGGGATTATGGGGCCATCAGGGAGCGGGAAAACAACGTTATTAAATATGGTATCTACTATCGACTCTCCAACATCGGGAGAAATATTAATAAATGGTACAAATCCTTTCCAGTTGACATCAGATAATTTGGCTTTATTCCGTAGGAAACAATTAGGATTTGTTTTTCAATCATTTAATTTACTTAGCACACTTACAGTAAAGGAAAATATCGTATTGCCGATGACATTAGATGGTGTTTCTGTACAAGAAATGAACAAACGAGTTGTAGAAATTGCAGAGAAATTAAATATTACAGATATATTGAGTAAAAGAACTTTTGAAATTTCAGGGGGGCAAGCTCAAAGAACAGCAATTGCTCGTGCAATTGTTCATAAGCCGCAATTATTACTTGCAGATGAACCAACAGGGAATTTAGACTCTAAATCTTCAAATGATGTAATGGAGATGCTAGATACTTTGAATAAAGAAGAAAAAGCTACGATGATGTTAGTTACACATGATCCGTATGCAGCGAGTTTTTGCAGCAGAGTCATATTTATTAAAGATGGTCAACTATATAACGAAATTTATTGTGGTGAAAGTAGGCAAGCATTTTATCAAAAGATTATGGATGTCCTTTCTTTGTTAGGAGGGAAAAGGCATGACTTTTCGTCAGTTCGCATTTAATAATATTTTTCGTAATAAGCGTACATATGCAGCTCATTTTTTAAGTAGTGCATTTTCTATTATGATTTTCTTTACGTATGCTCTTTTATTATTTCATCCTGATTTACAAGGTGAGTTGAAATCGACAAGTGCAACAATAAGTGCATTTGGTACATTGGGATTTTCAGTTTCGCAAGGCTTGATTTTTGTATTTTCATTTTTCTTCATTCTATATTCAGTTAGTTCATTTTTAAAAACGCGTAAGAAAGAATTTGGGATATTAATGATGCAAGGTATGTCAATGAGACAGCTTAAGAAATTATTATTAATTGAAAATATGTTGATTGGACTTGGCTCAATTTGTATAGGAATTCTAATTGGGCTCGTATTTTCTAAACTAGTTTTATTGATAAGCGCAAGTGTATTAATGATTAGTAATGGTTTGCCTTTTTATATACCAGTGCAGGCCGTATTATTAACAGTCATCACATTTCTTTTATTATTTTTAATTGTTTCGCTCGTTACATTTAAAATGATAAAAGTAACAGAACTTGTGGAACTTATACAAGCAGAGGAAAAGCCAAAGCCAGAACCGAAAGCATCAATTTTATTATCGCTACTTTCTTTAATTAGTATAGGGTATGGATATTTTTCAGTATTTCGCTTTATCCCAAGTACTAATTTTATTACGCTTGGAATAGGGGTGCTCCTAGTAATTATAGGAACGTACTTTTTATATACACAGTGTAGCGTTTATATATTGCACCTTGCGAAAAGGAGAGAATCTTTCTTTTTAAAGAGAACAAATATATTAACATTTTCTGAATTAATTTACCGTATGAAAGATAATGCAACGATGTTTTTTATAGTATCTATTGTTTCAGCAGTTGCATTTACAGCGATTGGTACAACAGCTGCAATTGGAAATAGGGATTTGGTAAGGATGACAAATCCCTATACATTTTTGTATGGAAGTTTTGAAAACGACAAAGTATTAAATAAAAATCTTTCTATTATAAAAAAACACCTTTCTGATGCTAATATTCCGTATCGAATGGCTTCATCTTCATATATATACACGGAAAATGGTGTAGATGTAATGAAGTTAAGTGAATATAACGATCTTGCTAAAGCACTAGGCTATCAACAAGAAACAATCGAAAAAGAAGATGAAATTTTATTAATTCCTGGAGTCGTATCACAAAAACAAGAATTTAAAAATGGCGAGTATAAAAAGAATATAGAAGTCATTCAAGGAGATTGGACAAAGACATTTCATGTGAAAAAAGCCGTAGAAAATTTAGTTTTACCACATGATTCTAGAACTATTTATATCGCTGTTAAAGATCAGGTATATGATGGAATACCTCTTACTAGTGACCCAGTTAATAAAGACATTCAATATCGTACTTACGGATTTGTTGTAGACGATTGGATGAAAACGAAGGGAATTTCAAACGAATTAATTAGTAGATTTGAGAAAGATACTAGAGTAGGTAATTTTCAATTTCGGGCTTTAACTATAGATTTGTTAAGTGCAAAGCAAACGAATGGATTATTACTTATGGCAAGTGTTTTAGTCGGAATCGTCTTCTTCACATTCGCTGCTAGTTTTATTTATTTCCGATTATATACTGATTTGGATCGCGATCAACAGCAATATAAAATGATTTCGAAAATGGGATTAAGTAAACGAGAATTAAAAAAAATTGTAACGAGACAGTTATTATTAATGTTCTTCTTACCGATTGTTGTTGCAGTGATTCATACTGTAGTCGCTTATACGGCATTACAGCAATTAGTCGATTTTTCTATAATTAATAGCTCTATCGTTATTTTAATTTCATTTATATGTATACAAGTATTATATTTCTTTATAACCCGTTGGCGTTACCTGCAAAAGCTTTATAAGGTTATGGAGCAATAGAGTTTATTAGCTTGTAAGACTACATTAAAGTATGTGGAAAAAATGAACTGTATGATGAAAGGAAACGCGATGAAAAGAACTTTAACTATTTTTATGTTAACGATACTACTATTAATAAGTTTTAGTGCATGTTCTAAAAAGGAGAATCCATTTCCTGCAAACGGTTTATTAATCATTGGAAATGAAAATAAAATTTCACCAATTATTAATCGTTATCAAGAAATTACGAAAGAAAATGAAGTGTTTTCTGTGAAAACAGGTACTTATGGAAACGGACAGGTATTAATTTTAAATGAGTCTACAGCACAAGCATTGATTAAAGCTAAAGTTTTCCGTAAACGAGATAATGGCTCCAATTTTATGCCTGTAAATACGTTACCGAAATTCCCAAAAGAGGGTTCTCTACTGTTTGCACAAGAAGACGAAAAGACTTTGAAAAGTATTAAATTAGAAGGAAAAGAGGTCCCTGTCATATACAATAGTGACGCTTGGATAGGTAACAAGCGTAATTATCCAACGCAATGGTATGTGATTGTATCCAAAAATAATATATATAAGGAAATAAAAGCAAATGAAACAAAAATGCATCTTCTTCAATTAAAAAAATCTTTAGGTGACGAAAAACCTAAAATGTCGACAGATAATACATTGGTTAATGAAAATGTAAAAGTAAGAAAGCTAATTAAAGATTTTGAGGGAGAAGTATCAGTTCAGTTTTTAACGATTGAAGAAAAATCTTAAAAAAGAGTTCAAGGTTGATAAAGTTTCTATCAACCTTGAACTCTTTTTAGTTATAGACCTTGAACTCTTTTTAGTTATAGACCATTCAGATAACATAGTTTACATGACTTCATTTAATCGAGTCTCGCTCGTTTCTTCAATCGCATTTGAATGTTGAACCGAACCATTTTGAGATTCCTTTTCTTTACGAAATTTCTGTAACATTTCTAAAATCATCCATAAAGGTACACCTTTGTCTTTTAGCATTTTCCATAAGTCTAATTCGCTAAATTTATGATCCGCTTGTTTCATTTCTTGTTCAGATGTACGAATATCAAATTTGATTAGATCATTAGATTTCTTATCTTCATGCTTAGTAGAAGAGATAGTATTATGCTCAAGATTAGATGGGGTTATTTTAGAAGGTTGAGCTAATGTATGAATGTTTAATCCGACTTGCATGCTTTTTTCCTCCTTTTCAAGCAATGAAATTAGTTTTCTTATGATTTTTAAATCCATTTAACATGAGGAAACTATATTTAATTATAAATTCAAATAATCAGATTTACAAGTTGTGTTATAAAAAGTAAATGCTTACTAGAATTAATATTTATCAACATTTGTATATGTTTTCTATATATACAACGTATATAAAATACTTTACATTATGTTTAAGTTGCAAACTAATTTTGTGTTTTTTTTCAAAGATAAATGTAAACGTTTTATTGAGGGGGAGAAAGTATGGGGAAATTATTTTTAAAAGTATGTTTTTTCGCATTAGTGACTGTTTGTTCATTCGCAGCGAAAACAACATACGCTGAAGAGAGACAACAAAATAATTATCCTATCATTTTAGTGAATGGATTTGCTGGATGGGGTAGAGAGGAAATGCTAGGGGTAAAATATTGGGGTGGTGTTCATGATATACAAGAAGATTTAAAAAGAAATGGTTATACAGTACATACTGCAGCTGTTGGACCAGTTTCTAGTAACTGGGATCGTGCATGTGAATTATATGCGCAAATTAACGGTGGAATAGTAGACTACGGTGCGGCACATGCTGAGAAACATGGACATAATCGTTTTGGTAGAACTTATAGTGGATTTGCACCGAATTGGAGTGAAACAAATAAAGTTCATTTAGTTGGGCATAGCATGGGTGGACAAACGACAAGAACATTAGTGCAGTTATTAAAAGAAGGAAGTTATGAAGAAAAAGATTATGTGAAAAATCATCCGAACACAAAGATATCACCACTATTTGAAGGTGGCAAATCGTATGTTCATAGTGTTACAACTTTAGCAACTCCTCATAACGGTACAACACTTGCGGACGGAAGTCTTCTGTTGCCGTTCGTTAAAGATTTACTCATTACAGCTGCAAGTTTAGGTGGAAACAATAATTTATCATTATATGATTTTAAATTGGATCAATGGGGTATAAAAAAGAATGCCGGAGAGTCCTTTTTCCAATATACTGATCGTATTTTAAATAGTTCAATTTGGGAAAATACAAAAGATATAAGTCAATGGGATTTAAGTACTGATGGAGCAAAGGAGTTAAATAATTGGGTAAAGACGCAATCGGATGTATATTACTTATCTTATAGTGGACATGCATCGCAAGCAGCACCAATAACAGGTTTACATTTACCTCATATAACGATGAATAAAGTGTTAATGGGTAATGCATTTTTCTTAGGTTCCTATGCAAGATATGAAGAGAATCGAACATTAATAGATACTTCTTGGTGGCAAAATGACGGTGTAGTAAATACAAATTCTATGATTGCGCCTTCGTCTAATATTGCTGCAAATGATAATGAGTCTTTACAGGTTGGAAAATGGAATCATATCGAAACGAAAGCAAATTGGGACCATCTTGATATGGTAGGATTAAGCGTTTCAGACACGTTAGGTTTTTCTAACATTCAAGAGTTTTATAGAACAATTGCAGAAAAATTATCACGGTTACCGAAATAGATAATAATAAAGCGCTCTCGATGGAATTCGAGGGCGCTTT
Source organism: Bacillus sp. AR13-1 (assembly GCF_008042285.1). Classification (NCBI taxonomy): domain Bacteria; kingdom Bacillati; phylum Bacillota; class Bacilli; order Caryophanales; family Bacillaceae; genus Bacillus; species Bacillus sp. AR13-1. The sequence continues at coordinate 122,782 of NZ_QNUA01000034.1, read as the reverse complement.
ATATTATATTGAAAGAGGGATTTGGTATAAAAATATGGGGGGATATTATGAAAATTCAAATTGTATTATCAGGATATGGGACAGTAGGAAGAGAGTTTATAAAATTATTAAATGAAAAATATTTATATATAAATGAAACATATGGAATTGACTTAGTTGTTATTGGAGTGATAGGAAGAAATATTGCAATACATAACGGGAAAGGTTTGCAGATTAATGATTTATTGACGTATGGTGATGGTTCTGCTGCAATTGAAAAATATATCGAACATTATCCAGAGGAACGCGGAACGATTAATATAAATGGTACTGTATTGGTTGAATCAACTGCTACAAATCTTAAAAATGGAAATCCAGGGAAACAGTATATGAAACAAGCTATTGAAAATCAAATGGATATAGTAGCTATTTCAAAAGGTGCACTTGTTACAGCTTGGAGTGAACTGAATACAGCAGCACCTATTTCAGGCTCACGCATTCGATATAGCGGTGCAACTGCCGCTGCGTTACCGACATTAGACATTGGACAACTAAGTTTAGCAGGTTGCCATATTGAAAAAATAGAAGGAATATTGAACGGGACAACAAATTATATTCTTACAAAGATGCATGAAGCATATAAGACGTTTGAAGAAGCATTGCAAGAAGCACAAAATAAAGGAATTGCGGAGACTAACCCGTTATTAGATATAAGCGGGATGGATAGCGCTTGTAAATTATTACTTTTGACGAATAGTTTAATGGGAAACGATTATTCACTCAAAGATATAAAAATAAACGGAATAGAGCACGTTACAACGCAACAAATTCAAAATGCAAAGGAACAAAATAAATCAATTAAATTAATTGCATCAGCATATAAAGATGATAATGGAAAAGTAAACCTTAGTGTACAACCTTGTAATTTAGAGAAAGAACATCCGTTAGCAAATATAAATGGCACGGAAAAAGGAATTACGTTCTTTACAGATACAATGGGACAAGTCACTACAATTGGTGGAGCTTCTAATCCACGCGGAGCTGCAGCAGCTGCTTTAAAAGATGTAATCAATTTATATCGAAATGATTTATAGGCTTTATAACCGTACCGCTATTAATAAAAAATACATATATAGTGGACCTTTTGAGAATGAAATAAATATGCAAAAATAATTGCAGGGGGTAAGAAATTGTTTAAAGATTTTAAAGTTGTAAAAGATCGTCCCGTTTATATTCAATTAAAGGATTATTTAAAAAAGATGATTATGAAAGGGCATTTGTTGGGGGACCAAAAAATCCCATCAACAAGGGAACTAAGTGAATTATTATCAGTGAGCAGAAATACAGTACTCTCTGCATATGCGGATTTAGAACAAGAAGGACTCATTTATGCAGTTAAAGGAAAAGGAAATTTCGTTGCGAAGGTGGATATAAGTAACACCTCGTCTGTTGAAATAGATTGGAAAAATAAACTTAATACAGTTACCACATTAGCGGATGAATTAGACTTAATGAAGCATGGAGTTCGCTGGGAAAAAGGAATGATTGTTTTTAATAGTATAGCCCCGGACGAAAAGCTATTTGATGTTGAAAATTTCAAAAGAGCTTTTCTTACTCGTATGTCCATTGAAGGGGATATCGTATTGAACTACGGATATGCAAAAGGTTATAGACCGTTAATGAATTATTTACTTCATTACATGGAAATGAAAGGTGTAGATATTTCGAACAAAGATATTCTAATTACAAATGGATTTACAGAAGGATTAGATATTGTGTTATCTTCTTTATCGAAGAAATCAGGGCGTGTTATTTGTGAGAACCCAACTCACCATGCTGCATTGAAGCTTTTTCGTTTACATGGACTTGAAGTTCATGGAATTAATATGAATGATGATGGTATTGATACGAATGAAGTAGAAAAAAGTTTGCGTGAAAAGGATTTTGATTTCGCGTATTTAATCCCTTCTTATCATAATCCAACTGGTATTGTTACGAGTTCGGAGAAAAGAACGGAATTGATGAGGTTATTTTCAAAATACAAGATCCCTATTATAGAGGATGGGTTTAATGAAGAATTACGTTATTCGGGTTCACATTTATCGCCATTATTAACTTTTGCAGGGGCTGGTAATAATGTGATTTATATTAGTAGCTTTTCAAAGGTACTTTTCCCTGGTTTACGTGTAGGTTGGATCATTGCAGATAAAGAACTGATACATTATTTAGAAAGTGTTAAAAGAGCCAGAACCATTCACACATCTACGTTAGATCAAGCTGTTCTGTTTCAATATTTACATGAAGGGTATTTTGAAAAATATTTAAAAAAAGCAAGATCTGTTTATAAGAAAAAATATGAGTTAGCTGTTGGGGCGTGTAATCAGTACATTCCGTTTAAAAGAATGACTGGAGACGGTGGACTTCATTTGTTTATAGAGTTGGAAGAAAAAATTCAAGCCCGCACACTTTTACAAAAGTGTTATGAGAAAAGAGTTACGTTTTCTCCTGGAGATGTTTTTTACTCTGATGGAGGAGGAGCGAACACATTCCGATTAGGATTTTCACGTTTGAAAGAACAGGAAATTGTTAGCGGGATTCAAATAATTGGTGAAACTTTAAAAAATGAAACTTGGAGTTGAGAAAATGAGAATTGGCGTTATTATGGGAGGAGTATCCTCTGAAAAACAAGTATCAATTATGACTGGGAATGAAATGATTGCACATTTAGATAAGAGTAAATATGAAATCGTTCCAATTACGTTAAATGAAAAAATGGATTTAATTGAAAAAGCGAAAGACATTGATTTTGCATTGCTAGCATTACACGGAAAGTACGGAGAAGATGGTACAGTTCAAGGGACGCTAGAGAGTTTAGGTATTCCTTATAGCGGTAGCAATATGTTATCTAGCGGTATATGTATGGACAAAAATATTTCGAAAAAGATTTTGCGTTATGAAGGAGTAGAAACACCAGATTGGATTGAACTTACAAAAATGGAGGATCTAAAGCTTGAGGAGTTAGATAAATTAGGATTTCCGTTAGTGGTAAAACCAAACTCTGGCGGCTCAAGTGTTGGAGTTAAGATTGTCTATGATAAAAATGAATTAACCTCTATGCTGGAAACTGTATTCGAATGGGATTCTGAAGTAGTAATTGAGAAGTATATAAAAGGTGACGAGATTACATGTTCAATTTTTGATGGGCAACAGTTACCTATCATTTCGATTCGACATGCTGCTGTGTTCTTTGACTACAATGCAAAATATGATGATACTAGTACAGTTGAAGAAGTTATCGAACTTCCAGCTGAAATAAAGGAACGTGTAAATAAAGCGTCACTGGCTTGTTATAAAGCATTAAAATGTAGTGTTTATGCAAGGGTTGATATGATGGTGAAGGAAGGAATTCCATATGTAATGGAAGTTAATACATTACCAGGGATGACACAATCAAGTTTACTGCCAAAAAGTGCGGAAGCAGCGGGAATTAATTATAGCAAACTATTAGATATGATAATTGAAACTTCATTAAAAGTAAGGAAAGAAGAAGGTTTTTAAGGTAGTTATATAATTAATTCTTTTGACAGTTCCACGAATTATGCTATGATAATTACAATACGACAACTAAATATTTGTCCACTAGGGGGGCCTTTTATAGGCTGAGATCAGATGAAATTTTGAGACTCTTAGTACCTGATCTGGTTAATGCCAGCGTAGGGAAGTGGGAAAGACGTTGCTATTTAACGAATAAATACTGTCAATTTCACTTTCTTTACGCCCGTAAAGAAAGTTTTTTTATTTTACAGCTTTAATAATTGTGGATAAATACGTATATTTTTTACATTATTTGGAGGGGATTAAATGACTTTTTCACAATCATTACGTAAAGAAGTAGATTCAATTTGGGAAGCAAGTTTTAACCATCCTTTTGTAAAAAAACTAGGCGAAGGAACATTAGATTTAGCTAGTTTTCGATATTATGTGCTTCAAGATTCTTATTATTTGAGTCATTTTGCTAGAGTACAAACGTTAGGTGCTGCAAAGGCTCTTGAATTAGAAACGACAGCTCGTATGGCACACCATGCACAAAATACGTATGAAGCTGAGTTATCATTACATGAGAATTTCGCAAAGAAATTAGGGATTACAAAAGAAGAAAAAGATAATTTTATTCCTGCGCCAACTGCATATGCATATACATCTCATATGTATCGTGCAGCTTATGAAGGGCATTTAGGAGATATTATTGCGGCTATTTTACCTTGTTATTGGTTATATTATGAAATCGGTGAACGATTAAAAGAATGTCAACCAGAAGAGCCAATTTATCAAGAATGGATTTCTGCATATGGATCTGATTGGTTCCGTACTCTAGTAGAAGAGCAAATCACACGATTAGATACGATCGCTGAAAAAGTAACAGAGGCAGACCGTAATCGTATGAGACAACATTTTATTTTTAGTAGTCAATATGAATATTCATTTTGGGAAATGGCATATACATTAGAAAAATGGCCGGTGAATGAAGAAGTTAAAGGTGTTATTTAATTAAGAGTGTATAAAGGGTATCGCTATATAAAGAGGCGATACCTTTTATTATATTTAGTTTCTGTAATTTTTTTGTAAATCGTAGATAAAAAATATAATAATTCATTATAATGATTTTATAATATAAAGTCCCATAAGGAGGTAGTTATATGTTAATAGTTACTTTATATTAATTTGATTTTAATAATGTTTTATTTGTATAACTAAATGTAATTTAGCTATTTCCTTTAATGTGCTTGGTTAAAAATTGATTCGTTAATGCTTAAAAAATTGGTATCTTTTCTAGTATTACTCATGATCAATATAAATTAAGAGAGGAAGTATTAATAATATGGAAAAATTACAGTTATTAGCATTTAAAAATATAGTAGAACCCCTCTATAATGAGAAAGTATCGTATATTTATTTTCCTATTGAATGGCTTGAGATTGTAGAGATACATTATAGAACATTTTTATTAACGAGCAAATTAAAACTTGTAAATGAAAGATTGTATGAAATGTTTTCTGATATATTATTCATTCAGCATAATCCATATATATTAAAGGAAGATACGCCCTGGATTGTAGCAAAAGAACCAATGAAACAAGAACAGTTAGACTATATTTTCCAAAGCTGGTATGAGGTTATTCATGATTGGAAACCTAATAAATTAATAGATCCACCACATTTAGAATGGCAGTATGATTTAATTAGTAATTTACCAGCATTACATGATAAAAAAACGTTTTCTAAATGGGTACCAGCTCTAATTACTCATATTTTTTGCGAACAGCCTTTACGTATGGAAAATAAAAATGAGGAAGAAATATATTTTTCACCACTGCGATCACAACATGTTTCTGAAGCGATGTCTGAGCCAATTAAAGATGAAGAAACACATGATTATTTCTCTTATGTATATCGGTTTGAATACGTAACTCGTGGAGGTGAGAATATTCCGCTATTAAAAGTATCTGTAGGGATTAGGAGGTTTTATCAACAATATAATCATAAAGATATCCCTATACTTTTAGGGCGAAAGCGGAGCCAAATACTGATTTCAACTCCTGAATTTGAATCAAATAATAAAAAGCAAAGATTTGTAAAGTTAAAAGTACAACAAGCTGTAAAAGGAATAAAGTGGATTAAACGTTTTAGAAATTTAAAAGATGATTATAGGATAGGGGGAGAAGTTAAATTAGAGAACATTCTCCAATGTCCGAAAGAGTATATTAGAGGAACAAAGATAAGAGTGCTTCTTCCATATAACGAAAATATATATAAAGTTCAAGGAACAAAAATAAAATTTGGTATAAAAGTAAGAGAAAAAGAGGAACTTTTTAATGAATTCCAACGAATATGCCCATATTTCACGTTACTTCCAGAATGTGAAAATGTATTAACTAATAATGAGAATGAGTTATTACCTTTATTTGCCCCAAAGGGATTAGACTCAATTACGTTAGAAGTATGGTCAGATGATATAGTAATAGAGATAGAACAAGCGTTATTAGATAGCAAAATAGTTTTAGCTCAAAACGGAGATTCCTCCTATGTATTAAATGCAGACAATCCGGTGTTGTTAAAAATAGTAAGATATAACATTAGGAAATTGTTACAAAATCCATATAGAATGCAATATAGCCATAAAAACAAAAAGAAACTAGTAGACGATGTCGTAAAAGCTGTACATGCTACGGCAGGTGAGCAAAATGAAATGAAATTAGCATTAATTGCAATAAAAAATTGTGATGGTCGCGAAAAAATTAATCCAAAGCAAATTATTCGGGAAGGATTCGCTCAAACGGAACGTATTTCAGCATTTATTAATTTATTTATCGGACAAAGTGTATCTAAAAAAGAAATTATTAATGCCATTCTTAGTTTGTTAGAACAAAAGGGGTTCTTAAAGTGTAGTTGGAATAAGATAAAATTACCGGGGATAATTGTAAATTTATCAATTGAGAAAATGTCTAAATATGATTTCTTACCTATTTTTTCAAAAATAAATGGGAGAGAAATATTATATAAATTATATGGTCAAGAAGAATGGGGCACAATTGATCATACTTTATTAAATATAGGTAATAATAAAGTGTTTTTACCACAACCATCAAAAAGGAATGATATAGGAGTCAGTTTTAAACAATTTATGTCAGAAACATTAGTTGAAATTTCACAAGATGCACATAAACAAAATAAAGAAGTTTATTTTATTGTAGATGCCAATATGAGGAAATATTGGATAGAGGAATTGCAAAATAAAAGCGTTAATATTGGGGTTTCACCTGAAATAATCTCAAATTTAAAAGAGGATATAAACATAATTAGAATTAATACTAACTCAGATGTACCGAACTATATTGTTAGAGACCAAGAACATGTTATGAATGAAACGAGATTATTTGTAGATCAAATGGGAATTTACTATAGCACGGCTGCATACGAATTAGATTGTAATGAGATAGTACAGCAGTACATACTCGAAGTTATCCCGCTTGGTGTAAAATCTGAAGAGAGAGAAGAAATCGCCAAAATGATACATTACATGTGCTTTAAATCAACCTTGCTCTCAGAACAAAATACTCATAATACGTATGTAATGCATATGGTTAAATTAATTAAAAATTATACTACCGATATTGATTCAAGGGAGTTTAAAGAATTCAATGACGAATTAGATGAAGATGTAATAATTTTAGAAAAAGAAGATACATTGATATTAATATAAATAATAGTGTACAAATCCTGCTAGTAATAATGAGCAGGATTTGTCATTTTTTCATGTAAATAAGGCTATCCTTTGTCATGTATCTTTTCTTTTACGTATTTACTTTATTTACATACAGGATTAAGATGTTTTTTAGAAATACAAAAACTACATCATATGGAAAAGCGATTTTTATTAATTGAAAAGAAAATTTGAAAGGAATGGGGAATTGTGAAGAAATTAGATGTATTATTAATGCTACTGAGCGGCCTCTTTCCAATTGCAGGAATGTTAAAGCAAATCCCTCTTGAACAATCTTTATTTATTGGAGGACTTTTATTTTTTACTAGTTTCGGTAGTTACTTTGCGAAAAAGATATATTCACGTATATGTAGCTGGATAGCGTATGCACCATTTATAACATTACTGTTAGTCATTTGGAATCAGGATATTTCAATAAGTTCAATAATAGCGAACGCGAAAATCGCCGCTTGCATTGCGTTAATTCCGTGTTTATTCCGGTTTCGTACATACGGGCTTACTTTGGGCTTATTCTCATTATGGACCGCCTTACTATGGGATATAAAAGAAGTACAGTCGTTAGTCATACTTGAGCGTATGACTAGTTTAATGACAAGCCATTACTTATATATTCTCCTTTTAGTTGGAGGACTTATATTAGGTGGATTACTTGCGATGTTATTACATCGAAAAGAAAAAGATAATAAAGTTGAAAATACAAATATATTTAAACAAAAAAAGAAACGCAACAAACCAACATTTAAAATTCGTATTCCTAGATTACCAAAGTTTAAGATAAAATTATTAAAGTTTGGTGGGAAATCTTCTAAACGAAAAACACCAGAAACAATTTATGAGCGTAATTATGATGAACCGGCTCAATCAAATCAAATGATAGAGCAAGAACCGCAATATAAAGTAGAAGCTATCCAAGGACAAACAAGGATGGAACGTCGAAGAAATAGGCATAATGCATAGTAAAATTAGTTAACCCCTTAATGATTTATCGTAGAATTGATAAATCATTAAGGGGTTTTATATATTCCTCTGTGTGCTTTTTTATCTCTCACATGTTTATTAGCAATTATCCAGTGAAATATATAAACTACTAGTAGTTACATAATACATTTTAGTAATGAGAAGAAATTAATACTTAACAAATCTTTATGGCGGTTTCTGGGTAATCAGAAACTGCCTATTTTATATGGTTGCAAACATCGACTATTTGGAAAATCCCTTTGTTTTATTTGATGGAGATATAGTACCGCATATTGGTCATTCTTATTTAGGGCTATTTATTTCGATGAAGAGGATAGAGTGATTCGAAGCAGTCAAAAAAGAGCGTATGAAATATAAATAAAAAAGGACAAGCAGTCGTACCTACTGTCCATTAAAGGAGAAACACATTTTGGTTTAGAACTACGAATAAACAGAAAATCTGCTTGTAATTATTGTTAACCTAAGTGTATTTATCTATACAATAAAAAAGGGATAAGTAAAATATACTTATCCCAAGAAAGGAAATTCAAAACACCAAAATGGCTCGTATTGGTCTACAGGTTCAAAACTAGTATATGTAAAATATAAAATCTCATACACAAAGCAGACAGCAATTTTAGTTGTCTGCCAGTTAGTCGAATGAGTTAGTCAATTGTGATAATTTGCTTTCCCATTACAAGAAGAGTGAAGTTGATAGTTCAAACAGCTTGTAGGTAGTGTTTACGATGTTTTTAAAAATATACAGAGAAAGCAGATAAGTGAAGAACCTATCTGCTTCGCTGTAACAAAAGAAAGAAGTACCAGCCGTGGATACAGCGGCTTGAAAATAGTATGTATTGTTTTTTTGAAAAGTATTCAAGGAGTGAAGTCTCGTGGAATATATTCTATATGGTGTATATGAAATCACTCAGTTAATCAGTGAAGCAAAGGGGAAAAAAATAATGAATATCACACAATTACGTGGAATATAAAAGAGGCTAACTAATCGAAAGCACTAAATATGGCGATCAAGGTAGCCTTGTAGATGAATGATATGAGACTAATAAAAGAATAAAGAACTCAAGTCACATACGAAATTGACGATATCATCGAGCGAAAAGATAGACGTTGTTATTACAGTCATTCAGCTAATGAATAAAGCGTGCCCAACTGGTGAAGAGTTACACCAGTTGGATAGATCCCTTGATATACAGCCGAAAAAAAGAGGTGGACAAGAAAAAATACCGATTTGGGAAGATAAAGAAGAAGTGGACAAGTGAAGGGAAACGGTATGAGAGAAATTAAATAGGATGAAGAAAATGCCTGAAACCGTTGACGTGAAAGTTATGTCGGATGATGAGTTTCTAAAGAAATATAAGGGCACATTTAAAAAGGAAAGACACCAATTCAAAAACTACTATAAAGATTGCAAACAGAAACATAACGGTTTGTTATAGAAATTTCATTTTGGTCAGATAGATTTTTGTTTGGAGTTTTAAGACTGTTGCATTTTTTTTATTTTTTTTGTTCCCAAAACACAACTAATAATTGCAAGTAATGCACTTGAGGAGATGAAATTTACGGTCCAATAAATTCCTGTTCCAGTAATTAAGTCGATAATTACAAATTTTTTAATTGCCGAACTTTTTATTGTATGAAAAACAAATTGATTGTTATTGTTATCCAATGTTGTCACGTCCCTTATCTTTTTTAAAACATATGACAAGGTATGCTTGTTCTAGTCATTTAATCTCAAGAGAATGATAAAGAACCATAAAAAGAACAGCTAGCAAAAGCTAGCTGTTTCATAAATCAAAAACAAAAAATCAGATTGGTTTTGAAAAATGATTGAGACGAATTATTTAAAATGTTGTAGAGAATTTAGTAAGTCATTATGGATACGTAATAAGGTTTGGATATCTTCTTCAGACAGTTGTTCTAGTGCTAGTTCCATTGCTTTATAAGAAGTAGAGTTTTCAATGGATCTCTTAGATATTTCTTGTCCTTTTGTTGTTACTTTTAATTGTATTTCTCTACGATCTTCATGTGATTGTTTTCGCTCAATTAATCCTAAATTAACTAACTCATCTACATTTACACTCGTTGTGCTTTTAGGAACTGAAAGGCGTTCTGAGATATCTTTAAGAGTAGTATTAGGAGTTGCATAAATTGAATTTAAGATGCCCATTTGTTGAACTGTTAATCCTAACGTAGAAGCGTTTTGATGAGTAAACTTTATAATTTCTTTGTTTATTTTTACAAATGAATGGACAATTTCACTGGCTTGTTTGATACCTTGTTTATGTAGACTCAAAGTAATAACTTCCTTTCATTTTAAAATAATTCAACTCGAAATTGTTCATTGCTGAACTATTTTATTTTGAATCAAATTGTAGGGAAAGTCAATAAACGATATTGATAAAAAACCTAATAAAAAATTCATTTTGTAGAAATAAAAAAAGGTGATGAACGTCGCATCACCTTTTGATAAAGCAGAGCACTTTCAAAAATAAAGTATTCAAAATTAAAACAGAAGTTATCATAAATTTCTTTAATCTTTGACTTGAAACTTATCTTTAATATTAATAAATAATAAAAATAATATTATGGCAGATATTAAATTAGACAAGTAGAAATCTTGGTGGAACAGTAGTTCAAAGATGACATCGAAAGTGTATAATAAAGCAACAGCAGGTAATATGCAAATGAACATAAATCTCCAATTTTTTAAATAATGTTTGTAATAAGTATGTACTTTCTCCATAGATATTGCTCCTGTAATTTTTATTTTCTATATAAATATACATTTAAATAAAAGAATTTACAAAGCGTTTTAAAAATAAATAAAAAATATCGTGAAAGTGATGTGTAATAGAAGAAGTGTACTGAAATGTTAACATCTATACGAAATAAACATAAATTAACGCTAATATATCACTGTACTAATATGAAATTATAATTAGATATAATCTATAAAAAACTTTAAAATACCGTTACTAAAATGATACACTATAATCTACGTTATTTTAGTAATGAATAGAGGGATTTACATGATAGATAAAATCAAAAATGTTGTAGAGGATATGTACGAAGATGAAGCAAAACATTTACTGCAAAGCATTCTTATACAATTAGATTTATTAGAAGAGAACTATAGTGAAGATACGATTAAACACTTGATAAGTATACCTAAGCAACTAACGAGTAATACATCTTATAAAAAGAATGTAAAAGAAAGTACACACATTCATATCGCTTTTGATGATTCAACAACTGGGTGTTTAAAATATATGTTAAGTCAAGAAGAACTATTTGAGGAGAGTGTTGTTGCATTCTCTGAATTCTTTTCAATTGGACCGATTAATCAATTACATACGAATAAAGGGCAACTCGCAAGACAGCAATGGTTATTAAACAACTTAACTTCTTATGATAGTTATTTTGAAGAAGAATATTTACCAAAATTTATGGAAACTTTAGAAGAGCTACATTCTATTCCTAATGAAACACCGATTACCATTTGGAAGGCAGATAACGCACATGAACATGTAGGCCTTTGTTTTGTAATGGCGAAATTAAAAGGTAAGAAAAATATTCGAATCATTAATACATCTGAAATGAGTAGAGAAATATTAAACCAAGAGTATGATATACGTGGAACGGGAGAATTATCGCCCGAAAGTTTAGCTACTTTCCAAAATAGTTTTGCAGAATCACCGTTTTTAACTAAAAAAAGTAGAGTGAATCTTGAACACGAGTGGGATAGTTTATCGAATAGCATGGAATTTTTAAGAGTTTGGAAAGACAATGAAGTGCATTCTGTACAAGAAGAATATTTTGACCAATTCATTATTGAGTGTGCGAAAAAAGTAGGTGCTGATAAAGACTTCCTTAAAGCTCCGAGAGTAATTGGTGAAGCGCTTGGCCTTGTAGAGCAATTAGTTGGGGATACTTTCTTAGAGTATCGCTTGAAAGTATTAATTAAACAAGAGGTATTTGAATTTGAAGGTTTATTAGAGGAAATGCGTTTTTATAGTGTGAAGTTGAAAAAATAATAATATATTCCGTTTATAAAAAAGCTCGTATTTTTGAAAAAAAGATACGAGCTTTATTTTTTTAGTTTAATTTGGGCTATACATAAGCTTCCGATAGGTGTCATATCACATATGAATGTTAAAGGTAATGAATGAAAAGAAGGTGATTTGTTAATATGTATAACGAACAAAATTATCCATATGATCAAACGATGTATTATAATCCACAACAATACGGATATGAACCTGATATCGAAGTTAGAGAGGTTGAACTAGAAGATTATAGACCAGATGATGCGGAAGATGCTCCAACGTCACCACCACCGTCACAAGCTCCGTCTTTACCATCCACATTTGCTTCTCCAGCACAAGCAGGGAATATGAAATCATGGATGTGTAACTGTCTAGGAAGATGGGGCTATTTACGTTTGCATCGTCCTGGACCTTTCGGAAGAGACTTATGGTTTTTTCCGACAGAAGTAAGAAGAAGTGGGGTATCCGGCTACACTTGGCAAGCTGGTCGCCGCCGTAAAGTAAGTTATCGATATCAACAAATTAGTAATTTTATGTGCTTTGCATAATGGGAAGTGAGAGGGTAGAATGATTTTACTCTCTCACTTTTTTATTTTTCAATATTAGAAGTAAGATTTTAATTGAAAATTTACAATTTTTCAGTTCTTATTGAAGTATAATTCAAATATTGGGTTGATTTTTAAAAATAATTGAGAGTGAGGGAATGTAATGTCAATTAAAAATAAGGTTGGCCGAAAAATAGAAGATGGCATTAATTTAGCTTCTGCTCAGTTTAAAGAAGATGCATATGAAATTTATAAAGAGTCACGAAAAATGCAACCTATATTATTTGTAAATGAAGTTGAAATCGGTAAAGAATGGCTCATTACAAGATATGAAGATGCTCTGCCACTTTTAAAAGATAATCGTTTAAAAAAAGATATGGCAAATGTGTTTTCTCAAGATACAAAGAACATGTATCTTTCTGTTGACAATAGTGATCATTTAACAACGCACATGTTAAATTCAGATCCACCTAATCACAGTCGTTTACGATCTTTAGTTCAAAAAGCTTTTACACCGAAGATGATTACACAATTAGACGGAAGAATTCAGAGAATAGCGGATGATTTAATAAGTGAGATAGAGCGAAAAGGTACATTAAATCTTGTGAATGATTATTCATTCCCATTACCAATCATTGTAATAAGTGATATGCTTGGCATTCCAAAAGAGGATCAAGCAAAATTTAGAATTTGGTCTCATGCTGTCATTGCATCGCCAGAAACACATGAAGAAATAGAAGAAACCGAAAAACAACTATCTGAGTTTATTACATATCTTCAATATATAGTTGATGTAAAACGAAAAGATCCAAAAGAAGATTTGGTTAGTGCGCTAATCCTTGCGGAAAATGAAGGGCATAAACTTAGTGCTCCAGAGCTATATTCAATGATAATGTTACTAATCGTAGCAGGACATGAGACAACAGTGAATTTAATTACGAATACGGTATTAGCACTTCTTGAAAATCCAAATCAATTACAGTTATTAAAAGATAATCCAAAATTAATTGATTCTGCAATTGAAGAAGGATTGCGTTATTATTCTCCAGTTGAGGTTACAACTGCAAGATGGGCAGCTGAGCCTTTTCAAATTCACGAACAAACAATCCAAAAAGGGGATATGATTGTCATTGCATTAGCTTCGGCAAACCGCGATGAAACAGTATTTGAAAACCCAGAAGTATTTGATATTACTCGGGAGAATAATCGTCATATTGCCTTTGGACATGGTAGCCATTTCTGCTTAGGCGCTCCACTTGCTAGGTTAGAAGCAAAGATAGCTATTACTACGCTGTTAAAACGCATGCCTGAACTACAAATAAAAGGCAATCGTCAAGACATTAAATGGCAAGGTAATTATTTAATGCGTTCTTTAGAGGAATTACCATTAACATTCTAGAATATTTATTTTTAGACATGCATACATAGAAAATGATTTACATAGAGTATGTATGTGTTATTTAAATTCGAAACGGAAGGGTGAAAACATCCCAATGATCAACTAATTCTATTTGTAAGAGATCTTCGTTAAAAAACGAAATATTCTTCTGAATAGGATTAGTATGTGCATGTATAGAAAAGGGATGTGTTTCGCACTGCGAATATATAGTCTTTTCATATGATTTGTGCTGCCTCCTGTTCAGAACACGAAATAGGAGGTTTTTTTATGTCGACGACTACAGAAACGAAACAAAATCATGGGGTATCACAAGTATTAAAAAATCGATTTGTGCAAGGGATTCTAGCATCAGCATTATTTTTACAAATTGGAATATGGGTTCGAAACTTTGCGGTATTACTGTATGTAATGGAAATGACGAAAGGTGATGCTTTTGCTATTTCAATGATTTCGGTTGCTGAATTTGCTCCAATTTTTATTTTTTCCTTTATTGGAGGAACTTTTGCTGATAGGTGGAAGCCAAAGAGGACAATGATATGGTGTGAAACGTTAAGTTCTTTATCTGTGTTCGTAGTATTAATTACTCTTATGTTTGGTACGTGGAAAATCGTGTTTTTTGTTACGCTCATTTCGGCAATTCTTTCACAGTTTTCCCAACCATCCGGAATGAAATTATTTAAACAACATTTATCGACAGAACAAATTCAATTAGCGATGTCATTATATCAAACGATATTTGCAATATTTATGGTGTTAGGACCGATTATTGGAACATTTATCTTTCACAGTTTTGGAATCTATATTTCAATAATAATTACTGGTATCGCATTTTTACTTGCTGCAGGTGTATTGTTATTTCTTCCGAAAGATCTTGAAAACGAAGCAGAAAAGAAAGATATCACTCTGTTGCAGGAAATGAAGGATGGTATTAAATACGTCAAAAAGAAAAAAGCATTAACTTTGCTTGGATTATGTTTTATGGCAGCAGGACTAGGTATAGGCTTAATTCAGCCACTAGGTATATTTATTGTGACTGAGCAGTTAGGGTTATCAAAAGAGAGTTTACAATGGTTACTAACAGTAAATGGTGCGGGGATGATTGTTGGCGGAGCTCTAGCGATGGTATTTGCGAAAAACGTTGCTCCGCAAAAAATGTTAATTGTAGGTATGCTTGGTCAGGCAATTGGAATTGGTATTATAGGCTACTCTACAAATTTATGGGTGACACTTACAGCACAACTTTTCAGTGGTTTAGCCCTACCTTGTATTCAAATAGGGATAAATACACTTATTATACAAAATAGTGATACGGATTTTATTGGTAGAGTAAATGGCATTTTAAGTCCACTATTCACCGGTTCAATGGTAGTAACGATGAGTATAGCTGGTTCATTAAAGGAGATGTTTTCATTAGGTACGATGTATGAGGGGACGGCTCTACTATTTGTTATTGGATTATTGTTTATTTTGCCTATATACAATTTAAAGCCAGTAATAGCAGTAGAAAGTGAAATGAATGGTAAAGGAAGTGCTGTGCAACATGAATCCTAATCCAAATGTTAAATACCCTATTGAAGGAAATCAAAACGTTCATTTTATAAAAAATACAATAACGAAATCTAATATATTTGTTGGTGACTATTCTTATTATGATGCGAAAGATGGAGAAACATTTGAAGATCGAGTATTACATCATTATGAATTTATTGGAGATCGTCTTACCATTGGAAAGTTTTGTTGCATTGCAAATGGAGTTACCTTTATTATGAACGGAGCGAATCATCGGATGGATGGATTTTCGGCATATCCATTTAATATATTTGGAAATGGGTGGGAGAAGTATACACCTAGTTTGTCTGATTTACCTTACAAAGGTGATACAGTTATAGGAAATGACGTTTGGATTGGTATGGATACAACTATTATGCCCGGAATAAAAATAGGGGATGGTGCAATCATTGCAGCTAAATCTGTTGTGACTAGAGATGTCGTACCATATACAATTGTTGGCGGAAACCCTGCAAATAAAATAAAGGAACGATTCACAAATACAATAATAGAAGAATTATTGCAAATTCAATGGTGGCATTTTGACATTGAAAAAATAACCGAAAATATAGATGCTATTGTACAAGGAGATATTGAACCATTAAGAAAGTTAAAAAGGTAATAAAAAATGCATGACAAAGAGTATCATACCTCCGAATTTTGTTAATGATAATAGAACAAGGAGGTGTGATACTATGGCACAAGACGTTTTATGTGAAGTAAACAACTGTAAATTTTGGGCTAACGGCAATAAATGTAGTGCAGATGCAATTTATGTAGTAAGTCATAAAGGTAAACATGCATCTACAACTGAAGAAACAGATTGCAAAACTTTTGATCCAGAAGTATAAATTTTTGAAGGGTAGCCAAATCGTGGTTGCCCTTTTATTAATTATAGTATTGATAATAAATCTCATTTTCATTCATTGTTTTTAACTTTTCTTTTTATTTTTTCATATTTTCTTCATAAGTGATGCAATCCAGAGCAATTCATGTTCAATACGTGATTTACTAAATTCAATGACTTCTGTAATAAAAGGTGAGCTAACATGCAAAGATTGAATAGCAGTAAGTTGTTTATGTAGTACGTCTTGGCGTATTGTTAAAATTTCTTTTCTAGCTTCGTAATCAAGTTTTTCAAATAGCGCGATACGCACAAGGAACTCAGCGTTATTTGTCGCAATCTTTTCGGGAAACTCTCTTAACATTTCAGAAAAAATTTCTTCTCCTGTTTCAGTTATGTCGTACATATTTCGGTTTGGCTTTCCGACTTGTTTATGTATTTTTTTCGTTATAGCACCCATATTTTCGAAGCGCCGAAGAGCGGGATAAAGTGTATTATGGGGTTCAGCCGAGATACGTGTAAAAACGGGTCATAAGCTGTAATATATTTCCATTATTGGTTTTTTAGTTAAAAATATCTACCTCATGATTAACAAAAAGCTGATTACCTATGCGCTATAAATGAACTGCCCCCAATTGTTAAACAAAACCTAGCAATTGGGGGCAGTTCATAGTTATCATTTGACTCTTCTAGTGACTTTCTCAAGTAAAGCACCCTTTGGTTGAATAAGATTTATTTATTCATTCCCATCAATCGCTTAATTGTTCTTATTTGTCCACGATGATTAATTTCGTCTTCCATAACGTGAAACCACAAGTAGTAATTATTATAAGGCACACCATTATCCCACTTGTTTTCCTCGAATAACCAGCTATCTTGTTTTGATTTCAGATATGTTAGTGTATTTTCTCTAACTTGTGATAATTCATTCAAATAATAATCTAAAGATTGCTTTTTTATTCCTTCCCTTGCTTTGTCTCCAAGTTCTAAAGAAATTCGCCACTTTAGATATTCACTTTCAGTTAAATCTCTTTTTTCAAACGAGATAACTTGATGAACAAACTCCATCGCTGCAATATGTGATAAGAGAGAACCAATAGTGTTTGAACTACCGTTTGGTAAGAAATCTAAATCACTTTGGTTTAAATTGGAGATTTCGCTCAATGTAACATCTCTTGTATGTTCAAGCATTGTTACAAGCTCTCCAATCTTATTTGAATAGTTTTCTCTTGAAATTATTCTATAATCTATCATATATATCCCTCCAATTCATGCTAAGCATAAGTTTACCAATAAAATAAAAAAAACAAAGTCTGAAAATTCATGTAAAATAATGATATAATTTAATTGAATATAAAGAAAAAGGAAACCTGTTTTTATCAGTGTTACCTTATCCAAGACTAAATTTTACCCATACATCATTTTTTTGATGTAGCTCTTGAAGATAAAAACTATTTAATTTTCAAGGAACAGTTATTAACTTAAAACTTATTATACGAGGAGGGTGTATCATGAAAAAAATATGCTTTGTATTAATTGTCGACGCTGGTATAAATTATGGTTCAATATTTTCTCTACCATTTTTAAGGAATCAGGATGATTTGAAGGAATATTTTTCTAAGTATTATGATGTTTCAATTAATTATATTAGGGATAAAAACTCAGTTGACTATTTGGTAGTTCCCAAACCGTGTCCACCTTTTGATAATGAAAATAATCTTCCAATAATTGAAGTACCAGCAATCTTATTTATGGAAAAGGATTTTGAAAAAATAAAGACTTATATAGACAATTATTTTTCTAATAACTCATAAAGAAAATAAAAGTACAGTAAAAAGAAGTCCGATAAAAAACGAGTGGCGTAGAATATTTCTATTAATCATTCGTTTTTTATTATATTTACATATCAGTCTATCGCAAATGAACTTGTACAACATATCGGAAAATATAGTGAGGTTAATATCGTTGAAGAGTTTGCTGTAGCTTTACCTGTTACCGTCATATCCGATTTATTAGGAGTACCAACAACGGATCGTAAAAAAATTAAAGAATGGTCTGATATTTTATTTATGCCGTATAGTAAAGAAAAATTTAACGATTTGGATGTAGAAAAAGGAATTGCGTTAAATGAATTTAAAACATACCTTCTTCCAATTGTCCAAGAGAAAAGATATCATTTATCCGACGATATTATTTCGGATTTAATACGAGCTGAATATGAAGGCGAAAGATTAACCGATGAAGAAATTGTCACTTTTTCATTAGGACTATTAGCTGCCGGTAATGAAACGACTACTAATTTAATTATTAATAGCTTTTATTGTTTTTTAGTGGATGCGCCTGGAACATATAAAGAATTACGAGAAAAACCGAATTTGATTTCAAAAGCGATAGAGGAAGTATTACGATATCGCTTTCCTGTTACATTAGCTCGTCGTATAACTGAAGATACGAATATCTTTGGACCTTTTATGAAAAAGGATCAAATGATTGTTGCGTGGGTTAGTGCAGCAAATTTAGATGAGAAAAAGTTCTTACAAGCTTCTAAATTTAATTTACACAGAATAGGAAATGAAAAGCATTTAACCTTTGGTAAAGGTCCTCATTTTTGCTTAGGGGCGCCACTTGCACGTTTAGAAGCTGAGATTGCATTAACTACCTTTATAAATGCCTTTGAAAAAATAGAGTTATCTCCATCGTTCAATTTAGAAAAATGTATATTAGAAAATGAACAAACATTAAAATACTTACCTATTCTTTTGAAAACTAGGTAAAACGTTCAGCAAGGTACAAAATTACTGTACCTTGTTTTTTTATTTCTCAATTGTAAATTTTTAGTAGTCTATTTAGTATGGAAGTGTGTGAAAGAAGAGTGGAGGAGGATGCTTATGTTAACGTGTAATGGAAGTAAAACGTTTCAAACATTTATTAAAGCTGTAACGGATTTAATTGATAGTAATTTATTAGAAGATCAAATTGTTTGTGCGATTGAAAAATTACTAGAAGAACTTTTAGAAAAAAAAACATGGCTTCCGCTAGAAAAACAGAAGGCGAATTCGGCTCAATATGCACGACACTTGTTATATGAAGATCCTTTAAAGCGATTTGAAGTATTAGCTCTTGTATGGAAAGATGGACAATCTACACCTTTACATGATCATGATGGTACATGGGGAGTAGAAGGCGTTTTTTCAGGAAGGATAATGGTGCAGAACTTTATACAAACTAAGCAGCTTGAAAATTCACTTGTTTATTTAACCCATACAGGAAATCTTTATTTGGGAGAAGGAGAAACAGATAAAGTCATTCCACCAGCTGATTGTCATATTCTTAAAATAGCTGAATGCGAAAGCGTTGTCACGATTCATATTTACGGAAAACGTTTAGAAAAGTTTAAAGTATATTTCCCAACTGAAGAAAAGAATGTGTATATGTGTGAGGCAAAATATATTAGTTATAGTTCATAGTTTAAAATCAAAAGCTTTTCTTTAAAGAGAAAAGCTTTTGATTTTATTTTTAATTATTTCTTGACCTGAAACGCTTTTCATAAATTATAAATAAGAAGTACTTAACGAGCTCAATATGAAAACGATACCTTTTCGTTAAATAAATCTCGTGTATTTATAGAAAGTGGTGAAGAAATAATGAAATTAATAGCAATTGACTTAGATGGAACCCTTCTTTCCGGTAATAAAATGATAAGTAAAGAAAATGCAGAAGCAATTCAAAAATGTCAGGAAGCAGGCCATGTTGTAGCTATTTGTACAGGGCGTTCTATCGTTGATATTGAACGATTATTGTTAGAAGTTAATTTAGAGTGTCCAATTATTGCGGAAAATGGTGCCCTTATTTATAAAGATAAGAAAATGATGAAGAGATATCCAATTCAAAATATGCAGGCACTTGAGATTGTAGAATATCTTGAAGAGAATGGCTTGTATTATCAGCTTTATACTAATAAAGGTGTGTATGTACCGGATTATGGCGTAGAGAGTGTACGAAATGAAATCGAGTATGTAAAGAATTCAAAAGAAAATTTCAACTTGAAAGAGTTAGAAACGATTGCTGCATTATACCTTGAGCATACAGCATTTCATAGTACAGAAAGTTGTAAACCAATTGTAGAAATGGATATACATGTGCATAAACTTTTACCGTTTTCTTATGACATAGAGAAATTAAAAAAATTAAAAGAAACATTTCTGCATAATACGGATTTAGCTATTACATCTTCCTATTGGCATAATTTAGAGATTAATCATCGAGATGCTCAAAAAGGAAATGGATTATATACTTTAGCAGAACATCTTAATATTCCAGTTGAAAACACTGTAGCAATAGGCGATGGCTTAAACGATGTTTCTATGATGGAGAAAGCAAATATATCAATTGCAATGGGAAATGCAGTTGAAGAAATAAAAGTGATGTGTCAATACGAAACGTTAACAAATGAAGAACATGGTGTCGCACATGCTTTATATAAATATGTAATGTAATAAAAAAAGAAAAAAAGAATCCAAATAGATTCTTTTTTTCTTTTTATTAGGGGTAAGGTATTCTATGAGATTCATAGAAGCCTTATTACAACTCATTATATAGAATATATTGGAATAAATGTTTATATTTTTCATGAAAGTTGTGAAACTTTTGTGAATTTTACGGTTATTGTATTTTTATACTGCTACTAGCAGCGCGTAACAATCCCATATTATTTTCTGTTTTTAATTGAAAAATAGAATTTGTTTGAATAATTATTCGACAGCTATATACCTAGGGGCACTTTCTTCGTATAATGAAGAAGTATGAATTTTGAATTTGTATAAATTTTACATATCGAGGTGAAAAAGGAATGAATGCGCGGCTAATGGAACTTATTGATGTGAGTACAATAGAAACCATGGCAGAACAATTTTATAAATTAACCAACATATCACATCAACTTCTTGATGCTGAAAACGAATGTATATTTTCATTTGGAATTAATGAAATGAAAGTATGTAAACTTCCCAAAATCGAAATCCCCCTTTTCTTATACAATCAATATTTAGGATCTTTTGTTGTATGGTCCAAACGAAGCGAAATTTTCAATTGCCAAAAATATTTTGAAATGCTTTCTAACCTCATTATAGCTGGGGTGAAAAAAGCAGTTCAAAGTAAAAATACATCGTTACTTTCTCGAAAAGAGGAAGAACTACATACGATCTTACAAAACATGCCTGTTATGGTTGATGCGCTTGACTATAATGGAGATTTTGTTTTGTGGAATCGAGAATGCGAGATTGTAACAGGTTATACTGCTGAAGAAATAATTGGGAATCCAAACGCTCTTCAATTACTGTATCCTGACCATAATTATCGCCATCAAATACAAAATAAATTTTTGACTCGTGGAAAAAATTTTAGAGATTGGGAAATGAGTTTAACATGTAAAAATGGTGAAATTAAAACGATAATGTGGTCCAATATATCTGAGCAGTTTCCTGTAACAGGATTTAGTTACTGGGCTGTTGGGGTAGATATTACACATTTAAAAACGATAGAAGGGCAATTAAAACAACAAACCTCTGAATTAGAATTAATTTTTAAAGCTTTACCAGATTTATGTTTTTTAACAGAAGACGATGGGACAATTATAGATTATAAAGCAGGATCTCCTACAAAATTTTACGTACCCGCAGAAGCTTTTATGGGAAAAAAGTTTTACGAAATATTACCGTCTCCAGTAGCACAGCAATTTCAAGAAGCAATTCGCCAATTGAAAGAAGAAGGAAAGAATGTAATTGTAGAATATCCTCTAACAATTAATGGAAGTATCGATTTCTTTGAAGCTAGATGTTTACCATTATTACAAGATAAAATTATGATCATTGTCCGCGATATTACAGAGCGGAAAAAGGCAGAAGAATTGCTAAATAAATCAGATACACTTGCGGCAATTGGTCAATTAGCAGCCGGTGTAGCTCATGAAGTGAGAAACCCATTAACGGTAATTAAAGGATTTATACAGTTATTCCAAATTAATAAAGAAGATCAAGAAAAATATTTTGACCTTATGCTTTCCGAAATAGAAAGAATAGAAGCAATCCTCCAAGAGTTTTTGTCGATTGCTAAAACTGATGAAATAAATACAGAAAAGAAAAATATTTATCAAATTTTTAAAAATGTCGTATCATTAATTAATACAAAAGCAATCATGACAAATATTCAAGTTGAACTATTTACAGATTCCAAAGAGATAATCATTGAATGCTCAGAAAATCAATTGAAACAAGTATTTATTAATATTTTGCAAAATTCAATTGAAGCAATGCTAAATGGGGGGGGAATTTCAATCCATATAAAAGAAATACATAAAAATGGTGTCGTTATTAGTGTAATAGATGAAGGAATAGGAATACCTGAAGAAAGAATTAAAAGATTAGGTGAACCTTTTTATAGTACGAAAGAAAAAGGTACCGGTATTGGATTGATGTTAAGTTATAAAATTATTGAAAGTCATCAAGGAACAATAAGTATAATGAGTGAGGTTGGTGTCGGGACAACTGTAACGATGTACTTGCCGAAAATTCAGAGTAAACAATCTCTATCAAATTGTGATGATAGATGTATTTCAATACGTTCTAATATTAATTCCTAAAATACCTAATACCCAATAACAAAGCTAAGCTTTTGTTATTGGGTATTTTTATATTTAATTTAGTAAACTTTACTTTTTCTTTATATTTGTTTTAATTTCTATTAAGTTTTAAACGTTATATTAATATACGTACAAAGTAATGTGTGGAAATTGTACATTACTTTTAATATAGAGAGCTAAAAAATATTTAAAATGTTGTAAGGAGGAGATTATGACAAGGTGAAAAAGAAAGAGAAAAAGAGTGGTAGAGCACTACCTATACGGTTAAATATTTTATTCTTTTGCGTATTTTTATTATTTTCTGGAATTATAATCCAGTTAGGTAAAGTACAAATTTTCGATGGAGAAACATATAAGAATGAAGTAGAAAAAAGAGAGAATGCAACTGTTAGTCTTACAGTACCACGCGGCAAAATTTATGACCGTGAAGGGAATCCAGTAGTGGACAATAAGTCTTTACGTACGATTACATATACAAAGGTGAAAGGTGTAAAATCGGAAGAAATGCTAAAAACTGCAAGACAACTTGCAGAAATAATTGAAATGCCGCAAGAAGATATAGATAAGTTAACCGAGACGGATAAGAAAGATTTTTGGATGCAGTTAAATCCAAAACTTACTCAAGATTTAGTATCTAAAAAGGAAATAGATAAGTTTAGAGAAAAGGATATTAACGGAAAAGAGTTAGACAGAAAAATAGAAGAGTTAAAAAGAAAGCGAGTTACAGAAAAAAATCTTCAAGAATTAACAGCAAAAGACATAGAAGTGTTAGCTATTAAAAGTAAAATGACTTCAGGTTATCAAATGGCACCTCAAATTATTAAAAAAGATGTTAGTGAAAAGGAATATACTGTGATTAGTGAAAATTTAGCAAATCTCCCAGGTGTAGACGCATCAGTTGATTGGGAAAGGCTCTATGTAAATGATGGCTTATTCCGTTCAGTTCTTGGAAATGTTTCGAATGCTGATGAAGGATTACCACGTGAACGATTAGATTATTATTTAGTGCGTGAGTATAGCCGGAATGATCGTGTTGGGAAAAGTTACATCGAACAGCAATACGAAGATGTACTTCATGGTACGAAAAAAGAAGTAAGAAGTATTGCTGATAAACAAGGTGATACAATTAGAACAGAAACAGTTTCTGAAGGGAAAAGCGGCAAGAATTTAACTTTAACAATTGATATGGAATTACAGAAAAAAGTAGAAGAGAGCATAGAAAAAATATTAAAGGCCTATAAAGGTTCAGAATCGATGTTGGACCGTGCTTTTGTTGTAATGATGAATCCGAAAAACGGCCAAGTATTATCGATGGCTGGGAAAAGACTTGTAGAAAAAGACGGAAAAATGGAAGTAGAAGATTACGCTTTAGGTACGCTGACAAGTTCATATGAGCTTGGATCAACTGTTAAAGGTGCTACAGTATTAACCGGATTTGAAACAAAAGCTATAACACCGGGAACACATTTTTATGATGCACCTATGAAGTTTAAAGGAACTAAGGAGAAAAAGTCATGGAAAGATTTTGGAGATATAGATGACCTAAGAGCTTTACAAGTTTCCTCTAACGTTTATATGTTTAACACAGCATTAAAAATTGCTGGTGTGGATTATGTAAAGAACAGTTCACTAGATATTAAACAAGAATACTTTGATAAGATGAGATATTATTTCAGACAATTTGGTTTAGGTGTTCCAACAGGCATTGATTTACCGAATGAAACAGCGGGGCAAATTGGGAGAAAAGATAATCAGCCAGGTTTCTTATTAGACTTTTCCATTGGCCAGTATGATACGTATACACCACTTCAGCTTGCACAATATATTTCAACTATTGCAAATGGCGGGTATCGTATGAAACCACAAATTCTTCAAGAAATTAGAGAACAAACCGTTCAAAAAGATGAGGTCGGTAAAGTAGTACAATCAATAGAACCCGTTGTTTTAAATAGAATTGATATGAAAGAAGAATATATCAATCAAGTAAAAGAAGGCTTTAGGAAAGTATTCCAAGAAGGGGATGGAACGGGAGTAAAGGCGTTCCAAAAAGCACCCTATAAACCAGCTGGAAAAACAGGAACTGCACAGACTGTATACGGTGGAGAAAGTGATATTGGGAGAAATGAGAAAGGCGACCGTAGAGAATGCTATAATTTAACATTAGCAGGATATGCGCCATATGACGATCCAGAAGTAGCATTTTCTGTTGTTGTGCCATGGGTTATAAATGATAAATCAGGTATTAACTCTGATATTGGAAAAGATGTTTTAGATGCTTATTTTGATTTGAAAAATAAGCGATTAACTGGCGAAGCACCAAAAATAGATGACTCTAAAGAGAATTAAAATATACGAAACGTCTCTAGCAATTATATGAACTAGAGACGTTTTTTACATACGAATAGATTAGAAATGAGGTATCTATGAAGCAATTGATTCTAAAAGATTGGAGAAAAATATGTAGCTATATTTTAATTATAATAGGAATTATTTTTATTAATAAGTTATTTTTATTTTGTATGGTAGAAGGAATTTCGATGCAACCTACTTTGAATGAGAATAATCGCATACTAGTTAATAGGGCTAGCATCTATTTTTCTTCTTTTCATCATGGTGATGTTGTAATAATAAAAAAAGAAGACTCGCCTACATACTACGTGATACGAATTATTGGATTACCAGGGAATAACATACAATTAAGAGACGATGAGGTATATATTAACGGTAAAAAGCGTGATGAGTCGTATATACAGTTAGATATGTCACAAGTATCAAATCGTTTTTCAAACTGTAGAGAAATGAAAGTTCCCACGCATAAATTATTTGTGTTAGGTGATAATCGAAATCATAGTAAAGATGGTAGGAATACGCTTGGACTAATTGATGAGTCAAATATAATAGGTAAAGTGAAAATGGTATATTATCCATTTGATCAAATAAAATGGATAATATAATTCTATTAGATTTGCACGTTTTATAAAATAAATCATATATTGATAGCATAGGACAAGCAGAAAAGCTTATCCTAACCTCACAGAACACTCCTTATCACAGTTAGGCATCTACATTTTATGTAGATGCCTTTTTCAATGTCTGATAATTATTTATCAACCTAAAGTAGTAAGTATATTGGGACTATTAAGGGAAGGTTGCTTGTAATAATAACAGTACGATTAATAAGAAGATTGAATTGTAAGGAGTGAGAAATAAGTGATGAATATTTTAATAGTTAATTTCCCTGCAGAGGGACATGTAAATCCTACATTAAGTTTAGTAAAGGCCTTTACTGAAAGAGGTGATAACGTACACTATATTACAACGGAAAGCTTTAAGGAAAGGCTTGAAGTTTTGGGAGCCATTGTACATACTCATCCGGATTTATTAAAGGAGATTTCTATTGATAATGAAACTTCATATGGATTAAAATCTTTCTTTCATGTACATGTTCAAACTTCTTTATACATATTAGAAATTACGAAACGATTATGTAAAAGCATTAATTTTGATTTCGTAGTTTATGATATATTTGGTGCTGGAGAGTTAGTAAAGGAATATTTACAAGTTCCAGGCATAGTTTCCTCTCCTATATTTTTAATTCCACCAGTATTATTGGAAACCTTGCCTTTTCATCCAAATGCAGAAATACAATTCCAACCCGATGAACTCTCTGAAAAGTTACTGTATCAAATGGAACATGAATTTGGAGTAAAGCCCAAAAATAATCTTCAATTTATGCATAATAAGGGAGATATTAGTCTCGTGTATACAAGTCGTTATTTTCAACCTAATAGCGATTCGTTCGGAGAAAACAATGTTTTTATTGGACCGAGTATTATAAAGCGCAAAACAAATGTAAAGTTTCCACTTGAATTGCTTTCAAAAAAGAAAGTTATTTATATTTCAATGGGAACACTTCTCGAAGGGCTCGAACCATTTTTTAATACTTGTATTGATGCTTTTTCAAATTTCGAAGGGATTGTAGTAATGGCGATTGGTGATAGAAATGATATTTCAAAAATTAAGCAAGCGCCAGACAACTTTATTATAACCCCTTACGTACCTCAATCAGAAATATTAAGTGAAGCAGATGTTTTTATTACACATGGTGGAATGAATAGTGTGCACGATGCAATCCATTATAATGTCCCATTTGTGATAATACCGCATGATAAAGATCAACCTATGATAGCGCAAAGATTAACTGAGCTGGAGGCAGCACATAGATTATTGAAAGAGCATGTTAATGTGCAAACTTTAAAAAAGGCGGTAACAGACGTTCTTTCAAATGAAAAGTATAAACATGGCATTCGAAAACTGAATGAAAGTTTTTTAGAGTGTGGTGGTTCCAAAAGAGCCATTGCAGTTATTGATGCTCTTTTAAATAAATAGTTCGGATAATATAAAAGCATAGAGGCTCTACCTGTATGCTTTTATATTATTATCCAGCAAATTGTACAGCAGTATTCGCATGTAAATAAGCAGTATCAAAAACAGGAACAGATAGATCATTTTGGGAAATGAGCAAAGGAATTTCCGTACAGCCAAGTAGAATTCCTTCAGCCCCATTATTAATTAATGAATTGGTAATTTGTATTAGTTTTTCTTTTGATGTTTCTGAAATAATTCCTCTACTTAATTCATTTAATATGACGTGATGGATAAAAGTTCTTTCTTCGTCATTTGGGATAATTGTCTCAATGTTATATTTTGCTAGTCGTGATGTATAAAAATCTTCTTCCATTGTTTGTTTCGTTCCTAATAATCCGATCCGTTTTATATTCTGTTCTACCATTTCTTTAGCACTTACATCACCGATATGAAGAAGTGGGATTGATATTGCTTGTTCTACTTCCTCAGCAAATAGATGTACAGTATTAGAACACATTAGTAAACATTCAGCTCCAGAGTATTCTACTTTTTTTGCTACTGCGACTAATTCATTTTTCACTTCTTCATATTGATGATTTTGTAATAATGTAGTTACTTCACCAAAGTCCATACTATATAAAACAAGCTTCGCATTTTGATCATATTGAGAGAGAGTTAGTGTATTAATATGTTTATAATATAACGATGTTGATTCCCAACTTAGTCCGCCAATTAAGCCAATTACTTTCATCATGCATTCCTCCCGTAACAATTTTGAATTCATTATTTCATAATTCCGATAAGAATACAATGATTTAGTTGAACTATTTATCGAAAAATAAAAATAGTAAGAAAAGTATTGAAATTATTTATTGTAAGTGCCATAATACAGATTACAAATACATACTTATCCAGAGAGGTAGAGGGAACGGCCCTATGAAACCTCAGCAACCCCTATGTAATTACATAGGAAGGTGCTAATTCCGCAGAGGACACTATGTGTCTTTTGAAAGATAAGGGGATTCTTGTACGTGAAAGAAAATGACCTCTTATTAAAGAGGTCATTTTTTGTTGTATAGAAAGGAAGTGTCGATGCATAATTCATTTTCAAAATAAATATAGAGTATTAAAAGTTGAATAATACGAGAGGGGAATTGTAATGAACAAATTAACGACAAAGCTAGTAGTAGCTATTGGAATTGGAGCAGCTCTATACGGGGTATTAGGGCTTTG
The DNA here is from genome assembly GCF_008042285.1 of Bacillus sp. AR13-1. NCBI lineage: Bacteria > Bacillati > Bacillota > Bacilli > Caryophanales > Bacillaceae > Bacillus > Bacillus sp. AR13-1. The sequence goes on along the minus strand of NZ_QNUA01000034.1, from coordinate 93,923 downwards.
GGGATTTTCTATCGCACCGAATACATTTATTAAACCCGCATTGGCTATTTTAACAGTTTTTGGAGCGTTATTTGGCCCGGTAGCAGGGCTTTTAATAGGACTCATCGGTCATACCGTTACAGATACGATCGCTGGTTGGGGTATTTGGTGGGGATGGGTTATTAGTTCAGGTATTATTGGTTTTGCAATGGGACTCATACAAAAAAGATTTGGTTTTAGTGTAAAACATGGAACGTATAATAACCGTGATATTTCTTATTTTGCAATTGCAGGGTTAATTGGTATTGTCATAGCTATTATATTTGCTGGAGCATTCGATATTATTGTGATGGGAGAACCGTTTGACAAAATAGTTATACAAGTACTAGGCGCAACAATTGCAGACGTTATCGTATTTTTAGTTCTTGGCTTACCAATCACGATCGGCTTAGCGAAATCAAATAAGAAACATACACATTTAAAAATTGAAAAGTAGGGATGAATACATGCAACCAATTATTTCTTTTGAACAATTTACCTTTCAATATAGGCATGCTACGCAGCCTACTTTGAAAGATATTACATTTCAAATATATCCTGGGGAAAAGGTACTTATCGCTGGACGAAGTGGTTCAGGTAAGTCAACATTAGCTCATTGTATAAATGGGCTAATCCCATTTTCTTACGAAGGGATAAGTACCGGTAACATTTTAATAGCTGGAAAGGATCCGAGAAAAGGTAGTGTTTTTGAACAGAGTAAACACGTAGGGACAATATTACAAGATCAAGATGCACAATTTATAGGCCTTACTGTCGAAGAGGATGTAGCATTTGCATTAGAAAACGATTGTGTAAATCAAATAGAAATGAGAAAGATTGTTACGGATTCTTTAAAAAAGGTAAGCATGCAGGACTTTCATACACAAAGTCCGCATGAATTATCAGGAGGTCAAAAACAGACAGTCTCTCTTGCAGGTCTGCTAACGACGAATGCAGATATATTATTATTTGATGAACCGTTAGCTAATTTGGATCCTGCATGTAGTTTGAATACAATAGAACTCATTAAAAATATACATGAGAAATATAATAAAACAATTGTAATTATTGAACATCGAATAGAAGAAATTTTAAACCTTGATTTAGATAAAATTATTTTAATAGATGAGGGAGAAGTTATTGCCGTTGGTTCACCGGATAGTATTTTAAATTCTGATATATTACCAAATATCGGACTAAGAGAACCTATTTATATAGAGGCGCTAAAGAAATTAAATTTTGATAGTAATAATGTTAAGGTATTTCCAATTGAAAATCTTCGTAATGCAGGCGTTCATAGCCTATTAAAGAACTGGATGCATAAGCAAGTTTCATCAAAAAACAAATATATTAAAAAAGTTTTATGCAAGATAGAAAATTTATCATTTACGTACAATAACAAACATACAGCCTTAGAAGATATCAACCTTTCAATAGGAGAGGGAGAAATAATAGCCTTATTGGGTCATAATGGAGCAGGGAAATCGACATTAGCTCATACTCTTATAGGAATAAATAAAACAAAGAATGGGAGAATAACATTCGATGGAGAAAATATAAATTGTTGGTCTATTCGTAAACGCGGGGAAGTTATTTCTTACGTTATGCAAAACCCAAATCAAATGATTACACAGCCTACTGTTTTAGAAGAGGTTTCATATTCATTACAATTAAAAAAGGTTTCTAAAGATGAGATTGAGACAAGAGTCGAAAAAGCTTTAAGAATTTGTGGATTATATCCATTTCGTAACTGGCCAATTCAGGCATTAAGCTATGGACAAAAAAAGAGGCTTACTATTGCATCTGTACTTATAACAAACCCAAAACTTATTGTATTAGATGAGCCGACAGCTGGACAAGATTATTACCATTACAAACAGTTTATGTCGTTTATTAGAAAACTGGCTGAAAGGGGCATATCCTTTATTATTATCACACACGATATGAATCTTGCTTTAGAATATGCAGATCGAGCGGTAGTTCTGCATGAAGGGAAAATTATTGCGGACAATACTGTATCTGCTGTTTTAGGGGATCAAGGAACGTTACAAAGAGCTAATCTACGGGAGATTTCATTAATAAAACTAGCTAAATTAAGCGGAATTCCAACTCCAGAAACATTTGTGAAACTTTATATTGAAGCTAATAGGAGGGAGGAATATGCATAATACGTATTTTTATCGTATGGATGGTGCAATTAAATTATCTTTATTTATATTTTGTATGACACTTACTTTTTTATTTTTTGATTTTCGTATATTGCTAATTTTATTTATTGTTGGATGTATCGGCCTCTTAATTGCAAAAATTCAATTGCGTAAAATTATAGTTATTTTCAGCGTTATATTTACATTTAGTTTATTAAATTCCGTTATGATTCTTTTCATTACGCCCACCCATGGATCGGAATTAACGGGATCGTATACCTCTTTTTTTTATATAGGTTATGCAACAATTACATATGAAACTTTATTTTATGCAGCTACACTTTCATTGAAATATTTTACGTTATTACCATTTACACTTCTTTTTATTTATACAACTCATCCAAGTGAATTTGTGAGCAGCTTAAATAAATTTGCTGTTCCTTATAAAATTACATATGCAATAAATATTGTACTACGTTATATACCAAGCATTCAATCTGAATATATAATCATTAGACACGCACAGGAAGCAAGAGGCGTACCTTTTGAAAAAGGAGAAGCGAGCTTGTGGATTCGTATGAAAAACCGTGTTTTAATTTTTTGGCCACTTATTATTCATTCATTAGAAAGGATTGATACTGTTTCAAATGCAATGGATTTAAGAGGTTTTGGAAAAAAGGATATACGAACGTGGTACTATGCAAAAGACGCACAAAAGGAGGATTACATCACACTTTTTGTTGGTATTATTATTTTGATTATTGCAGTTTACTTAAAGCTGAATGTATTCCAAAGCTTCTGGTACCCATTTTAAAGCACTCTCAATAGAGTGCTTTTACTAATTTTTATGAAGACATGCTCAAAAAAGGGAGATATACATACTGTATAATACGAACCAGTTAAAATGATCAACTACCTATTAGTTTTCAAACCAAAAGGAGGAGAAAATATGAGTTTCGGCGGTTCTTGTGGTTTTGGTGGAGGTTTCGCTTTATTAGTTGTGTTATTTATTTTATTAATTATTGTTGGATGTAGCTGTTGGAGCTAAGGGTACTAATTTCTAATTAGTCTCTTCTAAATGTAAATTAAAAAAACATAGCAGATACTTTTTGTATCGAAATAAAAAAGGAGCCATTATGCTCCTTTTTTATTTATTATGCAACGTGCTCTCATTATTATATTTTGGGAATGTAATAGTTAAAGTAGTTCCTTTATTAACGATACTTCGGATTTTTAAACTGCCTCGCATCGTTTCAATAATTTTAACAGCAACCATCGTTCCTAAACCCGTACCTTTCGTTTTTGTACTAAAATATGGTTCGCCAAATCGATTAATTTGCTCTTGCGACATTCCAATTCCACTATCTTGAATCCGTATTATAACTTTATTATTACTAACAGATGCAGAAATAATAAGATCACCGCCACATGGCATTGCTTCTATACTGTTTTTTATTAAATTTAAAAAACATTGATGGAAGTGCTGTGTATTACCAATAATTGTTCCCTCTGAGAACTCTTTTGTAATATTAATATTATTCATGTTACAAAAAGGTAACATCATATTAATAACTCGATTTAACTCGTGCTCCACTGAAATATGATCTAGTTTTTCTGAAGCCGGTTTGGCAAAAGTTAAGTAATCATCAATAATTGCTTGTGCACGATTTAACTCTTCAAGAATATGTTCAATATACTCATCTTTGGATTGTTGAGTTATATTGGGTGTTTTTAAAAGTTGTGTAAATCCTTTTACAACAGTCAATGGATTCCTTACTTCATGTGAAATACTTGCAGCGAGTTGGCTGACAATCTCCATTTTTTCGACTTTTATTAATTTTGATCGCATAAATATTGCATCTTTTAAAACCTCATTAAAATAGACCATAAATAATATTAAAATAGTTGGTAATAGAATGAAATAAATAATGTACAAATTATTCACTTCAAAATCTGATAGAGTTAAAACAATTACTGTTGTAAATATTGCAAGGAAAAAAGTTAAAAACATAGATGAAGTTACTTTTATTTTCCTATTGTATGTATTAAATTTTGATGATGCGAATGCTGTAATTATTAACATCGTTCCATAAACAATGATTGTTAACAGGCTAAAACCATAAAACATAAAACGTATTATTAATAAAATCATGAGTAATGCAATACCGACTGGAAATCCACCATAAAGTGTACCAATTAAAAAGGGGATTTGTCTTAAATCGTGAATATAATTTTCATCCATATAGATGGGATACCGCATACATAAAATTAGTGGGATACTCGTACAAAGAATGATAAGTAGTTTCTTATATTTCTTCCCGAAGTACCCACTATCATAAATAAAATAAAAAACAAATATACTGCTTAAAATATAAAGAAGATTATTTAAAACATTTTGATTAATGTAAACAAAGTTCATAATACATGCCCCGTTATCCTGAATTTCAATCCCATATGTATTATACATTATAAAAGTACAAGTTTTACATGTACTTTTACAATGTATGTAGTTTTTATAGATTTTCAGTGTTATAGGCTTTTAACCATGCATTATTAAACTCTTCCATTGACGCATAGCGCTCACTACGATTTTCATTTACAGCACGGTATGCTACTTCATATAAGCCTTCACTAGCTTCCCATTTCATAAAGGAACGATCTTGCCCGCCACCTAGTAGTGCAAAAGCCATAGCCCCCATATTAAATACATTTGTTTTTCCGTCTATTATAGAGTTAAGTTGAAACTCTTCAGGTGACATAAAACGAGATGATCCCCACATTCGTCCCATCTTATTTACATACGGTTTGTTACTGTATAAATCAATATCACAAATTTTTGTTTCATTAGTTTTAAAGTTGTACAAAATACTACCGTCATAAAAATCAATAGCTACATAGTTTTTGTGTTCAACGTAAGTATGGAAATTAAAAATAGAATTTAATGAAATTAGCCTATTTTTAACGGATAATTTCTTATATTTATAAAATGGTGAGTTAGGATCATTGTATTTTGCTGGGGGTGGGAAACTCCAGTGCGGGTGAAGACATTCACCGTCAAACCAATCGAAAATTAAAACATATCCATGTTGTACAGGGTAGTGATCAATTAAACTGATAAGAGAAACGTGTTTTAATTCATTGTATATAGTAACTGAGCTTTTTAATCTTTGTATTGCTTCATTTGTAGAAGCATTATATGCGAGTGTTTGTGCCCCTGCATATTTTATAAAGTTCTTTTTCCTATTCTTTTCAACACCAAAACTTATATTACCGGAATCTTGTTGGTCAAAAACCGCAAATACTGTACCTAGTTTTGTAAGCCAATCAAAATTATGATGTTTTTTTAGTTGGAATGTTATAGTATCTAACTGAATTTCAACTGGAATATCTTTCATAATTCACCTCAAATTTAATATAATTAAGTTGTCCATTACAGTATTCGACATATTTTGTGAAATCCCTATATTTATAAACTTAAATTTTATAAATATAATAATATACAGTTATAAGGAGGAAAGCAAATGGATGGAAAAATCATAATTAAACCGTACCAACAATATTGGCATACAGAGTTTTTAAATGAAAAAAATAAAATTGTGCCGTTACTCCATGAAGAAATTATTGCTATTGAACATATCGGAAGCACAGCCGTAGAAGGGTTAGGGGCTAAACCTCTTATTGATATGATGATCGGCGTAACAAATTTACAAATTACCGAAAATTGGAGGGAAGCCCTAGAAGAAATTGGCTATGAATATGTTCCTAAAAAAACACCTAATTGGCGTTTTTTTAGAAAAGGTAAATGGAGAGCTGGTACCCACCATTTACATGTTTATATTTATAATAGCGAGGAATGGAGGAACAACCTTTTATTTCGAGACTTTCTAATAAATCATGAGTGGGCACGTGAAGAATATAGAAAATTAAAAGAGATGCTTGCTGCTACCTATCCTTTTGATCGTGTTTCATATACAAATGCAAAAGCACCGTTTATTCAAAATATATTAGAAATGGCTAAAAAAGAAAATTAACTTACTATAAGTGGTTTACAAATTCTCATTTTATTTTAATCTTTCTTTCATGTTCCTTTCTTTTTCATTTGATACACTGCTGATTATAGAGCTTTTGAGTCAAAAGGAGATTATATAAAATGGAGAAAATACTTAGAAATAAATATTTCCATATATATGTTAAAATAATTGGTATTACTATTATTGTTTGTAGTGTAGAATTGCTATTTATTAATGTTTTGTACGGGAATGTATTAAATGTACAATGGCTAAATAAGAAATTAGGTTCTTTAGGTGAATACGGGGTAATTATAGCTGCATCATTATGGTTCTTACGTCATATATGGTTATTTTTAAAGAAGAAACATATTCACGGATTTAAAATAATTAAAGAGCTATATCTTTTTATAAAACATTTTCACGTATTAATTGGATACGCTGTAATAGCTGTTGCGACTACTCACGGTGTTTACTTTTTAATAAAAGGAAGTCGTCATATAATACTAATATACAGTGGTATATTTTCTCTTTTAACCTTAATAACATTAGAGGTTGCGGGATTTGTTTTACAGAAATCTAATCAGAAAACAAAATTGAAGATGTATCGAAAAGCACATCAAATTATTGCAGTCATATTCGGAATAGGATTACTTATTCATTTAATCGTATAGGAGGAAGTATCGTTGCAACATATACTAATTATTGAGGATGAGGAAAGCTTAGCAGATTTTTTAGAATTAGAATTAAAGTATGAAGGATATATAGTAGATATACAACTTGATGGAAGAAAGGGATTAGAAGCAGCACTTGAAAAGAATTACGATCTCATATTACTTGATTTAATGTTACCAGGATTAAACGGACTGGAAGTATGTCGTCGACTAAGAGCAACTAAAAGTACACCTATTATTATGTTGACTGCTCGTGATAGTATTATGGACCGTGTGACAGGGTTAGATAGTGGAGCAGATGATTATCTTCCAAAACCGTTTGCAATTGAAGAACTTTTAGCACGTATGAGAGTGATTTTTAGGAGAGAAGAAAATACAGAGCAAAAGCACGCATCATTTCTTTCGTTTAAAGATCTACAGCTTCAGATTGAATCTCGAACTATAACTAAAGGAAATGAAGAAATTGAACTTACAAATAAAGAATTCGAGCTACTGCTTATGTTTATGAAAAATATTAATCGAGTTCTTACCCGTGATATTTTACTGGACCAAGTATGGGGTTATGATGCAATGGTTGAGACGAATATAGTCGATGTATATGTTCGTTATTTACGTAATAAGTTACATAGTGTGGATAAGGAGGAGTATATCCAAACAGTCCGCGGTGCTGGATATATAATGAAATGATAAAAAACATTGTGTACCGAATTCGAAATTTACCTATAAAGTGGAAATTAACACTTTGGTCCACTACACTAGTATTCATTTTGTTTATTTTGTATAGCACGTTACAATTCATTGTAATTAATAAGTGGACTATAGATTATGAACAGAAACAAATAAACAGACAATTGACAGAAATAGCGGCATATTTTCAAGATAAAAACGAAACGCTCTCGAGCAAAACATTTGAAAATAGTAAAGAATTTCTAAATAATATGATTGATAAACATCAAATGATTCGTATTATCGGAAATGATGGAAAGCCCATTGTTACTGTTTCTCGAGGTTTTAATGAAGCTTGGATAAAACCAAAACAGGTTACCCAAGATGAATCCTTAATAAAAAGACATATAGAAGATCGAATATTAGTTGAGCGCATACCAATTCAAACAAAAAAATTCACGGGAACTATTGAACTTACGAAAAACTTAGAGACATTTGATCATTTATTAAAAATTATCTTAGTGGTAATGGTCTTTGCAGGGATATGTGGATTAGTGTTTAGTTTTTTAGGCGGAATACTTATAACGAAAAAGCTTTTATCAAGTGTTCAAAACATAACGGATACGATGAAGCGTATTAAGAAAAACGGACTAAATGAAAGAGTTCCAGTACGAGAAAATAATGATGAACTCGCAAAATTATCGATTCTTTTTAATGAAATGATGGATGAAGTGGAAACTTCTTTTACACAGCAAAAACAGTTTGTAGAAGACGCATCGCATGAATTAAGAACACCATTAACAATTATTCAAGGGCACTTATCAATGCTGAATCGATGGGGGAAAAATGATCCAGCTATATTGGATAAATCTCTTCAATCCAGTTTAAAAGAAGTAGATCGATTAAATAAATTAGTTTCAGAATTGCTAGAGCTATCAAGGGCTGAATCAGAACAGATATATCCAATAGCAGCTGAACGAGTCCATGTTAATAGCGTATTAAAACAAATTACACAAAACTTTGCAATACTGCAAACTGACTTTCAATTTGATATGAAATTGGATGCAGATGAAGCGTATGTTTCAATACCATCATCTTACTTAGAACAAATAATTATTATTGTAATGGATAATGCAGTGAAATATACAAAAGAAGCTAATAAGTATATTTGCATTGAATCAAGTATACGGTCAGGAAAAATTAAAATCCGAATAATAGATCATGGGGCAGGAATACCTGAAGCAGATTTACCATTTGTTCTTAACCGTTTTTATAGAGTTGATAAAGCGAGAAGCCGAAAACAAGGTGGAAATGGGCTAGGTTTATCAATTGCAAAAAGGCTTGTAGAAAAATATAACGGAGCTATTCAATTAGAGAGTAAAGAAAACGAAGGAACAATTGTTGCAATTACATTTCCGGATACTACACATGAATAGTTAAAGGTAAAAAATTCTTTTTGAAAATACTATTTAAAAGGAGGAATACATTTTGTATTTCCTCCTTTTTGATGCTTAGTAATCAAATTATTTTATTTATTTCGATATTTAAAGTACATTGAAAGGATTAAGGGGGAATAATTAATGAAAGCTATTGTACATCAACATAAAAAAGGATTAGAAGGTTTAGAATATAAATTATCACCTGAGATAACTCCTAACATTGGAGAGGTTAAAGTGAAATTAAAAGCAGCAGGTTTAAATCATCGTGATTTATTTATAATGAATAATAGAAAAGAAATGGAACTACCATTAGTTTTAGGGTCAGATGGTGCAGGTATTGTTATAGAACTAGGAGAAGGAGTTTCAAATATTTCACTACATACCGAGGTTATTATTAACCCTAGTATTGGATGGAATAATACTCATGAAATACCAGAGTTACCTGAAGTACTAGGTGGACCAGCAGATGGAACATTTGCTGAATATGTTATTGTACCAGCAGAAAATGTAGTGGAAAAGCCATCATATCTTACGTGGGAAGAATCTGGCGTTTTATCTTTATCGGCATTAACTGCATATAGAGCGCTTTTTACAAAAGGTAGATTAAAACCTGAAGAACATGTCCTAATTCCGGGAATCGGCGGTGGTGTAGCTACTTATGCTATGTTATTTGCTAAAGCAATTGGAGCAAAGGTGAGTGTTACTTCAAGGATAGAGGACAAAAGAAAGGCTGCTGAAAAATATGGAGCAGACTTTTCTTTTAATAGTTCTGGTAATTGGGACGAGTGCCTACATGGAGAAAAAGTGGATTTAATTATAGATAGTATAGGTCCGGCGACTTTCTTAAAATATTTTGATATATTAAAACCAAATGGAAGAATCGTTAACTTTGGTGCAAGTTCAGGAGATAAAATCGAATTACCGTTACGAGCATTATTTTATAATCAAATTGATATTATGGGAACATCAATGGGAAGCTGTGAAGAATTTAATGAGATGGCTCATTTTATAGAGAAACATAATATTAAACCAATTATTGATAAAGTATATCCATTAGAAGAAGCAATCCAAGCTTTAAATCGAATGAAGCAAGGAGAACAATTCGGTAATATTGCCCTTCGTATGGAATAAGAATATGATTTCGTAACTAATATATTTAAATGAATATGTTATGTATTATATCCATGCATAGAGTGTTCACCATACTATTTAAAATGGTTTACAACCTTTATACATATTTAGCTCGTGTAAATAGTTACACCATTGTCAAATGAATAGTAGCAAAATGAGAATTTGATGAGAAAAGTTTAAACCCATTTTCATATTGATGTTGTATACTGTGTAAATCAAGAACACTTGTATCTTTATTGAAAGTACAATGAGAAAAAATAAGGAGAGAGTAATATGAATTACACAGTATTTCAATGGATTAATAACTTTGCTGGATCATCCAAGCTATTAGATACGCTAATGATCGCTATTACAAATAGTGCTGCATATGTAGCTATTCTATTTATGCTTATCCTATGGTTCAATAATGGAAAGAAAGAGAATGCAATTAGAAAACAATATACAATGTTATATACGACACTTTCAGTTAGTATTGCATTATTAGTAAATGTTCTTATACATGCGGTATATTACCATCCGCGTCCTTTTATAACACATCATGTCAATCAATTAGTACCGCATGCAGCAGATTCATCATTTGTAAGTGATCATTCTGTACTCGTATTTTCGATTGCTTTCGTATTTATTCTTAGAGGAGAAAAACTTAAATATATCGCGTTAATATGGGCAATATTAGTCGGTGTATCACGCATGTACGTAGGCGTTCATTATCCTCTAGATATACTTGGTGCTGCGTTCTTAACATTTATTACAAGTGGATTAGTAATGCAAAGTGCACGTATATTTGAACCGTTAGTTCGTTTTATTTTCAAAATGTATGCACTAGTAGCAAAACGAGTTCCTTTTTTAGCGAAATATAACCATATAGCTTAATAAAAAGAACCTACAAAAAGTAGGTTCTTTTTATTTGAAAATTCTTAAATTTCACTTACCGTATTTTATGTTAAAAAACATAGAATTAATAAAAAACAAGTAGCAACAGAACTGGTTTTCTTATTGTTATAGAGGAATTAGTAAAAAAACTTCGAAAAATATAGTATCTACTATATTAAAGAACATATTTAGTAGCGCATCTTCGCATTAATGCATTGTAAAGGAAAGGAGATTAGTATGCATAAACTTCAAACGAATAAAGGCGCTCGATATATGATGATTGCTTTTATTGTTTTGTTTCTTACTATGCTTTTACGTATGTTTTATATTCAAGCGGTAGGAGTCGTGCATAATGTTAATGTAAAGGATCTTGCGAAGGAACAACAAAACAAAAATGGAGTTTTAGAGGCAAATCGCGGGACAATTTATGATCAAAACGGTAAAGTATTAGTCCAAGACTCAACGACATATCGCATCGTTGTAAACCTAAAAGGAAAAGATAAATTAAAAGATAAAGAAGATACTGCACAACGTTTAGCAGATGCGCTTGAAGTTGATAAAGAGGAGATCATGAAAAATTTTCACGAAGGACGTACGCAAGTTGAAATTGGTAAAATTGGACGTAACTTATCTAGAGAAGCGAAGGAAGAGATTACTAATTTGAAAATACCAGGTGTATCTTTCACAACAGAAAAAGCCAGAGTATACCCAAATGAAGATTTCGCCTCGTATATACTTGGTTTTGCAAGACCAGACGATAAAGGTAATGCGGTGGGGAAGTTTGGGCTTGAAGAAAGTTTGGATAAATATTTGCGCTCTACAAATGGTAATGTTTCATATGTAGGTTCAAGAAAAGGAATCCCACTTACAAATGATATAGGAAAAGTAGAACCTGCTAAAAATGGAAATAACGTATATCTTACGCTTGATAAACAAATTAATAGTTTTTTAGAAGACGCGATGAATAAAGCGGCGCAACACTATGATCCTTCTATGTTAGTAGGTATTATTGCGGATCCAAAAACAGGTAAGATTTTAGCAATGTCTAGTAAGCCTAGTTATAATCCTAACAAAGGAGACATTGAATATTTTTTAAACGATCCAATTGCGAATGCATTCGAACCAGGGTCTACAATGAAAGTTTTTACATTAGCTGCTGCAATTAATGAAGGTGTATATAACGGGAAAGAATATTTCCAATCAGGAAAATATGCAGTTGGTTCAGCAGAGATTAAAGATCATAATGGCGGCTATGGATGGGGTTCAATTACATTTGATGAAGGGTTTGAACGGTCATCGAACGTTGCTTTTTCTATTTTAGAAGATCAGTTACTGAAACCAAATAAATTCAAGCAATATATGAATTTATTTGGTTTCAATCAAAAAACAGGGATAGATTTGCCTGGAGAAAGTAAAAATACATTATTGTTAAATACTCAAATTCAACAAGTTACTACATCTTTCGGCCAAGGCTCAACTGTAACTCCTATTCAAATAGTACAAGCGGCCACAGCTATAGCAAATGACGGGAAAATGATGCAACCTTATATTGTTGATAAGGTTGTAAATCCAACAAATAAACAAGTTATTATGGAAAATCAACCTAAAGAAATAGGGAATCCGATTAAAAAAGAAACCGCAGATAAGGTAAGGAACTTAATGGAGCGTGTTATAACATCATCTAAAGGAACGGGAACGATGTATAAAATTGATGGTTATCCGATTGGTGGTAAAACAGGGACAGCGCAAATTCCGAATCCTGAAAATGGACGATATATGGAAGGGAAAGATAATTATATTTTTTCATTCTTAGGAATGGCTCCAATTGATGATCCGCAATTAGTCGTATATTTAGCCATTAAGCAACCTAAATTAAAGGGGAATGAATACGGTGCTCAGCCTCTTGCTGAAATTTTTAAACCAGTTATGAAAAATAGTCTAGAATATTTAAAAGTGAAACCATATACAGAACAGAAAATGGCAGATGCAACAAAGCAATCTGAAATAAAAGTACAAAATTATGTAAATCAAACAATGGATACTGTAAAAAATATTGCAGAAAAAGAGAAACTTCAGCCGGTATTATTAGGAGAAGGAAAGATAATAAAACAATATCCAGAGACTGGCGAAGTAATGAGTGAAGGAGATCGCATATTTCTAGTAGGAAGTAATGTGAAAATGCCTAACCTAAAAGGTTGGTCAATGCGTGATGTTATGTATTTCTCTAAGTTGTTGAAATTAGATTTAAAAACAACAGGTACAGGGTATGTAACGAGTCAAAGCATTGAAAAGGGAGAATATATACAAGAAGGTGATACTTTAAAACTAGATTTGGAACCGCCTCTAGAGCCATTAGCAGAAGCGAGTACAAATTAATATCGAATTTTGTAAGAGTCTATAGTATAATAGGCTCTTTTTTTTAGAGTTACAAGCAATTTCACGCACCGTATTTTTTAATAAATAAAAAATAAAGTTACAAAATTATAAAGGATGCTCACTTTTAAAAAAACTGATTATTCTTTTTAATTATTTACAATATAAAACCTATGTGATAATATGGAAAAAACCAAATGCAGTGAAGAGAAGAGTAAATAAAATGAATTTTTCACAGAGAGCTCTATTTAGCTAAAAAGGAGCAAAAATTCTTTATTGAACCAAGCCTCTGAGCAGTACATCGGAACCTTTTAAAAGTGGATGGTGTGACGGGAGCTCCCGTTATAGAGATAAGGTATAAGCATGAAAATAGTGCAGTACCTGATAAGGTTAATATGGTGACATATTAACAAACTAGGGTGGCACCGCGATGATAAATCTCGTCCCTAAGACTAAAAGTCTTGGGGGTGAGATTTTTTTATTGTTTTAAAACAATTTAGAAAGCGGGTGCCTAAAGTGAAAAAATTACTTGAAGATTGGAAATATCCTTTATTACTATTGTCCGGAGTTGGTATTGCGAATTTAGGTGCATGGATTTATTTAATCGCACTGAATGTACTTGTCTATAATATGGGTGGCTCAGCCTTAGCTGTCGCTACTTTATATGTGATAAAACCATTAGCCACTTTATTTACAAACGCTTGGTCAGGAAGTATGATAGATCGTTTAAATAAACGAAAATTAATGATTCACCTCGATATATATCGAGCAGTATTTATCGCTATTTTACCCTTGGTTCCATCCCTTTGGATTGTCTATCTCTTAGTATTTTTTATAAGCATGGCCAGTGCGATTTATGAACCAACTGCTATGACATATATGACGAAATTAATTCCAGTAGAGCAAAGACAACGTTTCAACTCACTACGTAGTTTAATAGGATCTGGTGCATTTTTAATTGGTCCAGCAGTAGCGGGGATATTATTAATAACTGGTACACCAGAGTTTGCTATATATATGAATGCTATAGCATTTTTGCTATCAGGGTTCATTACATTACTTTTACCTAATCTTGATAAAAAAGACGATTCTAATACATCCAATGATAAATTATCACTAACTGTATTAAAGAAAGATTGGAACATAGTTTTAAATTTTAGTAAAAAATCTATGTATATTGTTTGTGTTTACTTCTTATTTCAAGGGATGATGGTATTAGCTACCGCTATTGATTCACTTGAATTATCATTTGCGAAAGAAGTTTTATTGTTAACAGATAGTGAGTATGGCTTCCTAGTTAGTATCGCTGGAGCGGGTTTTATTTTAGGAGCCATAACAAATACAATTTTATCAAAAAAATTAGCACCTTCATTTCTAATTGGGATAGGATCATTATTCATTGCAATCGGATATTTGATTTATGCTTTTTCAAGTGAGTTTTTAATAGCTGCTATCGGATTCTTTGTTTTATCTTTCTCTATGGCATATGCAAATACGGGATTTTACACATTTTATCAAAATAACGTTCCGGTTCATATGATGGGACGAATCGGGAGTATATACGGGCTCGTTATAGCTGTTTTTACAATTTTTATAACGATTCTGTTCGGCGTTGCAACTCAATTCACTTCTATACAACTTGTAGTCATTGTAGGAGTATTGGTAATGCTACTTATTACTATCATATTGTGCGTGTTTACTTTATTACCATCGCGGTCTAAGGTATATTCCGCTGAATCAATAAATTCGAAATAGTTCCCTTGGTTTTTATTTGAAAATTAGGGGGTTGAATAGGAGGTTTCTTTCCCCTATATATGGAAAAATAATAAGAGGAAAGAACAATACCAATAAATAAGGGTGGTTATTATGATAAAAACAAAAGATCAAATAGAGAAAATTGTAAAAGAAATACATCGGAATATAGATTTTTCTGGGGTAGTCTTAATAAAAAAAGATGATGATATTATTTATGAAAATTCATTTGGATATGCTAACCGAAGTGAATGTATAAACAATACACTACAAACAAGATTTGGAATTGCCTCAGGATGCAAATTATTTACTGCTATCAGTATCTGTCAACTTGTTGAAAGAGGTGTAATTACTTTTCATACAAAGTTAAAAGATTGTCTACATATTAAATTCCCAAACTTTAATGAAGATATTACAGTACATCAACTTTTAACGCATAGTTCGGGTATTCCAGATTATTTTGATGAAAGTATCATGGATAACTTTGAAGACCTTTGGAAAAAAACTCCTATGTATCTATTAAAAAGTTTAAAAGACTTTTTACCATTATTCCAAAACAGTAATATGATGTTTACACCAGGAAGTAAGTTTTACTATAATAATGCAGGTTTTATTATACTTGGATTAATTATAGAACAGCAGACAGGACTTGAATTTACGGAATATATAGAAAGAAACATATTTGTTCCAGTTGGTATGAATGATTCAGGCTATTTCTCTTTAGATAATTTACCAAAACATACTGCTCTCGGATATATAAAGGATGTAAATAGTCAAAAATGGAGAACAAATGCATACTCTATACCCATAAAAGGAGGTTCTGATGGCGGTGCTTACATTACTGCACCAGATATGGTGAAATTTTGGGAAGCTCTATTTAACAACGAAATATTAAGCTGCGAATATACGAAGTTACTTTTAACTCCTCATATTTTGGTGAATAATAGCCAGTCTTACGGCTATGGAATATGGATTGAGAAAAGACAAGAAAATATTTTTAAATATCATGTAATGGGATATGATCCAGGCGTGAGTTTTCGCTCGGCCGTATACCCGGAATTAGGAATTACATTAGTTATTCCATCAAATAAAGGGGCAGGACCTGAAAAACTAATGGTGGAAATAGAAGGAGCTTTTTAATTACATGGATATAAAAAAAAATTAGAGCATATAAAAAAGAAGACGAAATAGGCTAGGTACGTTGCCGTGTGTTATCTTTTTTAGATACAGCATATTATGACAATGTACTTAGAGGGAAAGAAAAATATGAAAATCCCGCAATTGAACTAGTTGCTATACATGAAGAACAAGTAGTAGGAGACGTACGAGTAAAAAGTACGTCTTTTTACTTTTATAAATAATGCTTAAGGCTGATGGGAAATCACATTCCATATTATACAAATTAAAGTAGCTATCGTATTTCAAACAGAGACGAATATAATTTTCAAAGGTAAACAAGTATATAGGAGGACTCTAAATGGATATTCTATTTGTTATTCTACTTGTTATTCTTATAATTGTATTAATTCAAGGTAAGGAATACAAAGTGAATATTAATCGTATTTGGCTCATTCCGGCTTTGCTGTGCTTTGTAACAATCCAGTCCATTATTCATATGGGACAATTAAAGATATTGCACGTACTACTATTCGTTGCAATGCTCGGAATGGGATTGGGTCTAGGAGTTATTAGGGGAAAAGCTTTAACATTTCGATTAGATAGTGAAACAGGTCATGTATTACGAAAAGGAAATTGGTTAAGTACAATTATTCTCCTTGTTATTTTAGGTGCAAAGGTTTTGATTAAGCAAAGTATGTTTCCTGGCAGTACTCACCACACATTAATGGTTGTAACAAATGCCTTTTTATGTATCACATTAGGTACCGTAATTAGTAGACGCTATTATATTTGGAAAAAATATAATGAATTAACACAAAAAGCGTAAATACATTCGTCCCTTGTTTAACAACGTTGTGAACGGTAATACTAAATAATATTGAACTTTTACAACAAGGGATGATAATATGATATTCATTTACACAGATTTCGGTGGAACGCATACAACCTCGCTAGCTGCAGCTTATCATTTGAATAAATTACCAACGGATCGGAAGTTAACGAAAGAAGAAATTTTAAATGTAGAGTACTTTAATAAACTGAAAACAGAAGATATGGGGAAAATTATTTTTCATGGACAAGATGAATATGGGAATCCAGTATATACAATTGGATGCGGGGCATCAAAGGTCGTTGTACCTGCCATGAAGCATTTAGGAGAGATTCTGCAAAAACATTATCAAAACAATGATAAGATTATTTTTTCTAATACATCACCAACAGTTCCATTGCCAATGACTTTAGGCGGTTTGTTTTCTAGAAGATTTCATATTGATTTTATTGGTGTACCGTTACTCGTATGGGGAGCAAAAATTTGCTGTGATAACATCCAGCGGCTTGTCAGTTATACGAAAGAAGCGGGGCAAATGACGAATGATTATGTTGTTATTTTAGATAACGAAACATTTAAGTAATGTAATGTTAAAAGAAGGCCGGAAAATTTTGTGGTTTTCTTTTTTTTTGATAAATAGACAAAAAACATTCACATTTATTATACATCTACTATAGCCAAAATAATAAAGTCCTGTTACTATTACAGGGGATATTCTCTTTTCGTAAGATAAATATATAGAAAAGTCAGAAAAGAGGAACAGAATAAGGGAGGAACAACATGAAGCGTGTTGCTTGGTTTACTGATAGTACAACTGCGAGTTTTACAACAGATGGTGATAACTTTGTTATCCCAATTGAAGTTATTATTGATGGAGTGTCTTATAAGGATTGTGAAGAAGGAGTTCATAAACGTCTTTATGAAGCGTTAAATGATGGAAGAACCGTTACTACTTCGCAACCTAACATAGGGGAAATGGTAGAATTATTTACTAAATGCAAAGAAGAATATGAAGAAGGCTTTGCAGTTGCTATTAGCGGAAAAGTAAGTGGGACCTATCAAAATATGAAGTTAGCTGCTGATATGGCAGGTTTCCCTTTAACTGTATTAGATAGTGAAACGACAAGTTATCCAATGGATGAACTTCTGAGAAAAGCTAAAACGTTATACAATGATGGTATGACTTTACAAGATATACATAAAACATTAGTAGATGAAAAAAGAAGGCCTTTTTATGTATTTCCAAAAAGCTTAAAAGGTTTATATGCAAGTGGTCGAGTAAAGGGAGTTCAATTTTTACTTGGAAGTTTATTAAGTGTCAACTTAATCTTAGAAGTAAAAGGCGGAGAACTTTTACTTGAAAAGAAAGTGCGTAAAATCCAAAAATGTAGAGAATACATTAAAAATGAGCTTGAAAAAGAATTACCAAAAGTACTTCATATGTTCTATGCTAACGATAAAGATGGAGCTGAAGAATGGATTTCAGATATTAAACAAGCATTCCCTGAAATGGATTTCAAGCTTTATCCATTGCCAATTTCATTTGCTGTACATGCAGGTGAAGGTACAATAGCAATTAGTTATTAAGAGAAAAACCCGTGAATAATTCGCGGGTTTTTTATTTTTTTCTACAACAAATATGAAGTATCCATTGAATCTACCCCATACTAGATAATTATGTATAGATAAAAGGATTTCCTACTATTAGAAAAGAAGTATTTATAAACAAATACTAAAATGGTAGTGATATTATGAAAATCGGTAAATTTGGAGAAAAAAATAATTTAAGTATAGATGCGATTAGACATTATATGGATCTCGGGCTAATTATCCCCGAAAAGAAGGGTGGCCATTATTTATTTGATGAGTATTGTCAAAAAGATGTAGAGCTTATATTAGAGTACAAATGGCTAGGATTTAGTTTGAATGAAATTAAAGAACTTTTTCTTTATAAAAGTTTAGCAAAATCTATAAATTATGAAAAAGATACTTTTTACCAATCTTTATTTAAATTGAAATATGAAAAGGTAGAACATGAAATAAAAAATTTAAAGGAAAGAAGAGATAAATTAAAGGCAGCGTTAAATGATTTATCTATAACAACTCAGATTTCTAATTCAATTTTAGGGATAGATTTAAGGGTACTTAATTTTCTTACATGTTTTAAGTGTAGCGGGAATTTAATTCTTCAAGATGGAATTATTAATAGCAATCAAATTACGGAGGGGAAATTAACTTGTAATTGCGGCGAAGAGTATGTTATTAATTCAGGGATTTTAACAGCAGGTAAATCGTTTGAAACGTCTGACAGGGCTTCTTTTGAAGATCCTATTTCAAATTATATCCATGAAACTGATTCTTCTTATTTGGAGAATATACATAGAGTAGGAGAATGGGCGAAAAAGAAACTAAAACAACTAGATTTAAATGACAAGGTAATACTTGATATAGGATCAGGTCTTGGATTCTTTTTACGAAATATTTATGAAGAGCTGCCAGAGGATTGCTTATATATTGCTGTTGATCGAGATTTGAATAAACTTCTATTTTTAAAAGATGTAATTGAAAGAAGAAATTCCAAAAGAAACATTCTTTTTATTTGCGCTGATTTTTTAAGTATACCTATTCAGAATCATTCTGTTGATATTGTAATTGATCAGTCTGGTACAAGTAATTACAGTTTTGAGCATGAAAATTTTTTATTACATGAATTAAATTCCCTTTTAAAACCTGATTGTTATTTATTAAGTTCATTTATTTTATTTAAAAATTTCAGCATAAATAGCCAAATTACAACTAGATTTCGAGATAATTTTACGTCTTCAAAAGTGAAGAGAGAAATCCAAAAGCTACAGTTTAATTCCATAGATGAAAGAACTTCAGAATATATAGAACGAGGAGGAAAATACGAGGATTTCTTTGTTCAAGGAGAAGAAATTTATACATATTCATTTTTCGGAAAAAGATGGGGTTAACCCCATCTTTTTTAATTTTTCTTTTAAAAGTTTTTAATACTAGCATATTGATATTGGGTTGACCCGAGAACTTACACTATACGTAATACAAAGTTAAGTGGGAGGGAAAAGTTATGGAGAGTTTACGAATACATTTACAAAATGAAAAAAGCAATCAAGAACTAAGAAATATTTGTCTCTATGTAATTGGGAAAACAGTATCAATATTTGGTAGCTCTATTTATAGTTTTGCATTAGGATTATATGTTTTACAAATAACCGGATCAGCATTAAATTTCGCAATTACACTCATTTTAGGAACGATTCCAATGATTGTTATGAATCCATTTGCCGGCGTAATCGCAGATAAGGTTGATAAAAAGAAGCTGGTTATTTGTATGGATCTACTAAATGGATGCTTATTAATTGCTGTTTATATAGTAAGCAGCAATTATGGATTAAACTTATTCATCATTTATGCTACTACCTTTCTTATGTCGGTATTTACAACATTCTTCGGAATAGGATTAGAAGCCGCAAAACCAAATATCGTCTCTAAAGAGAAGCTAATGAGTATTAACTCTATAAGTAAAATTATCGATTCTGTATCTTTGATTCTCGGTCCTATGTTAGGTGGCATCATTTTTGCTGTATTAGATATAAAAACTTTTATAATTATAAATGGTATTTCATTTATTCTTTCGGGCATATCCATATTGTTTATTCACTTTAAATTGTTCGAGTACAACATAAAAGATGGATGTTCAAAAAGAGAAATTAATTTTATTAAAGATATAAAAGAGGGGTTTTCTTACTTAATTGAAAGGGAAAGCTTAAAAAATACGTTTCGTATTTTAACTGTACTTAATTTCTTCCTAGGTTTTGCTGTAATCGTCCCATTACCATACATAATAAACACAGTTCTCAATCTTAGTTCGAAGCAATTTGGCATGATTCATGGGACTTTTCCAGTAGGAATGATAGTTGGTGCAATATTAGTAAAAAAGATAACTGATCGTTTTTCTTATTCCTATCTTTTAAAAAAATCAAGTTTTATGTTGGCAATTTTTATGATAATTTCAGGGATTCCAATTTCATTCAAAAGTATTGAAGTAGATAATTTTGTATACGTTACTACGTATTGCATTATTATGTTCTTTTTAGGGCTAATGATAGCACTAATTGATATTCCTTTAACTTATTTCATGCAAAAAGAGATTCCCGATGAATATAGGGGAAGAGTGCTCAGTATTGGATTAAGTATAGGTAAAATGATGCAGCCAATAGCACTAGCATTATCGGGTCTATTATTAAATTATATTCCAGCCTACATGCTTCCAATTGCAGGAGGGATAGTATTTCTTATTTTAAATAAAGCTTACTCAAATAAGTTGAATTTAGAAATTCATTCAAAAGATTATAGTGTTTTGCGTAGCTAAGTGATATTGTTAAATGTTTAAAAAGCACAGGAACATCATCCTGTGCTTTTCTATCGTAATTCAGCTGTCTTTCTAATGACAATCTTATCAATATCATCTTCTTCTTCACCAATAAATAACCCGCGCTCTTTTAAATATGTTTCAAAGTATAAATCTGCTTCTGCACGTTCATCATATGGCTTTACAGATAGAACGAAACCTAATTTATTTTGCTCCTCTAAATGAGAAGTGGAGATGTAAGCCGGTACATTGTGGCGTAAAAAGAGCTCTTTAACAGGAATGATCATATCTTTCATTAACTTCGTTAACATACCCATTTCAAACTCAAAATTAAAGCGATCTATACTAGATAAATCCGCGAATACTACACCAATAAAACCTGTATTAAATACTTCTTGATATTCTACTTCTTCGTTACCGTAAAAATTCTTTTCGATTAAATAATTTATAAAGTAAGCAACGCCATCACTTTGTTCAAACGGTTTTGTTGAAAGAACAAAGCCGATTTTCTTTTGTTTATGTAAATACACACATGACATGTGTGCGGATATATTATGTTCTTTAAATAATGCACTCGTTGCCCCAGATAGACCATCTAGTACGTGATGAACAATTTGAAGTTTTTTACGAGCGAAATAATAGGATTTCTTTTGTAACTCCAATGTATCAATAAAGACAGAGCCGATAAAGCCTGTATTTGAAATAATAGGTGTTTGCTTTTTTCTTCCTCTGCGCTTTGCTTGAGTCATTGTTGAAATCATCCCTTCATGTACAAATAAATTAAAAGAACGTTTGTTCGTATATTTATATTTTACTATTAAAACGCACTAAAGTAAAGGGTTTTTGACGAAAAAACAATAAAAAAGACACCTATAAAAGGTGCCTTAAACGTTGCAGGGAAGAGGTTTCATCCCATTATTTATATTAAGATACAGATACAATCTCTTCTGTATCTTCTACATCTAAATGACAGTCCATAGTACGAACATCTTGATCTTCATGACTTCCGAAATAAATAGTAATTTTCATATGTATCGCTCCTTTATTCTAGGAATACCTAAAATAATTACTAGTAATGTTAATATTTATTATATACCACTTTTTTCATTCCGACAACGTTATATCATTTTTAATTCTTTTAGGGCGCAAAGAGTGATTTATAGAGATATTTTTATAGAAATAGGTACATTTCTTATATGATATATTTAATACTGAAGGATTCGAATACGAATTTTTATGAAAGGAGCAAAATGAATGAATTATAAACAGTTACTAATAGACAATTTTACATATAAAACCTCATATATTGCGCGGCAGGTAAATGGAATGGATGTAAAAGAAACGAAGGATTACATTACTGTCGACTGCGGATTACCTGCAGATACATTTAATATTATCACACTACTAAATAGTAATGTAACGGAAGGAATCGAGAAATTATATAAGGAGGTAGAATACTATAATCAAAAGAAATTTCCAATGAGTGTTTGGTTTTGGGATGATAAGCAAGAACAGACTATAAAAAGCGAATTAATCAAACTTGGTTTAAAAGAAGCTGAAAAGAATATCGCGATGGTAGCAGAATTAAAAACAATTCATCCAAGAATAAACATGCCAGTAGGTTTTACGATACAAAAAGCATCTTCTTCAGGACAAATCAAAAAGTTTGGAGAAACGTTAGCTAATCTATTTGGTACATCAGAGGAAGGTAAAAATGTACAAGCATACTATAATCAAATTTCTTCTTTAAGTTTATGGAATAGCGATAACATGAAACTATACTTAGGTCTTTATAAAGGTGAGGTAGTATCTGTTGGCTCTTTAGTATGTACGAAAGATAGTGTCGGTATTTATGATATAGCGACTAAAGAAGAAATGAGAGGACAAGGATTCGGCTCTACTATGTTTAATTTCTTGCTGCAAGAAGCTGAACAACTAAAAAATACGTATTGCGTATGACAAGCTTCACCTGATGGAATAAATATTTATAAAAAATCCGGCTTTCAAGTTGTAGGACAAATGACTGTTTTTGAAAATCGGCATTTATTTGAGTAAATCATCCAAGTCAAATTGTTTTAAATATAGGAGTTAACATACCGTTATGAAAAAAACAGCTATAATTACAATCATTTGTTTCTTCATAGTAATAAGCATCTTTGTTTTTCAACAAGTAAATGAACATAATTATATAAAAGCTACTAATCAATCAAATCATCTAAAAAACATTGCGCATAGAGGTGCTTCTGCATATGCACCAGAACATACAATAGTTGCTTATACATTAGGACAACAATTAAAAGGTGACTATATAGAAATAGATCTCCAAATGACAAAAGATGGACATTTAATAGCTATGCATGATGAAACATTAAACCGTACAACAAACGGTGCGGGCTTAGTAAAAGAGCATACATTAGAAGAAATAAAGAAACTAAATGCAGGATCTTTTTTCAATAAAAAGCATTCTAATTTAGCAAAGAAAGAATTTGAAGATGCTACAGTTCCAACAATAGAAGAAATTATTGAAACGTTTGGACATAATGCTAACTATTATATCGAAACAAAATCGCCAGATAAATATCCTGGAATGGAAGAAAAACTATTAGAAATTATTAATCATTACCAAATAAATGATAAAGTTATTATTCAATCATTTAGTGAAGAAAGTCTGCGAAAGATTCATAATTTAAATGCCAATATACCGCTAGTACAATTATTATCACATAAAAAAGCAGTTCAATTAACAGAATCAGAAATAGAAAAGTATAAAACATACTGCATAGGTCTTGGTATGAATTACAAATATATTGATGCAACCTACGTAAAAAAAATAAAGAATTATGGATTAGAAGTTCATCCATTTACAGTAGATAATGAAAAAGATATGAAAAAGTTACTAGTATGGGGTGTAGACGGCATGTTTACTAATTATCCGGATCGTTTACATTCAATATTGGATTTGAAAAATCATAAATAAAAAGAATTACCCGATAGGAAATGATGTACGGCTGTTTTCCTGATGACAACATACTTGAATACATTGAGCCGAAGTTTAAATAACTATGCAAAAGAGAAAACAAAAAGAATCCAATAAAAATATTGGATTCTTTTTATTTAGTTCTATGCACCCATCGTGAAACAATAGGATAATGAAATTCTTTATTTTGTAATTCATATAAAATCCCTTTAAGTGGTCCTAAAATTACGGCGGCTAAAAGTATTATATATAGTGGAATTGTTCCAAAAATAACAAATAAGGAATTTGTACTCAAGTCAATGTGTAATAAGGAAAGCATGATCGTACGGATTACTACGAAGTTCCAAAGAAATACAGCGAGCCATACTCCAAATTGGAAAAGGGCTGATTCTAGATTCATCTCTTTTATACTTTGTGATTTGAAAACGAAATAAAGTATGAGCGGTATAAAGAAAAGTGTATTACCAAAGAGGAAAAAGGCCAAGAAAGATAATAAAGTAATTGCATGTATCACTAGTTTAATGTTTTTATCTTGTGATAGTATCATTAAAATCCTCCTATATTTAATTTAGATGGTAAAAAACAATATAACCCATTATATCATAGGAAACATGAAATCTAAATAATCATACTATTCTCTGTATTGAGCATAATTTTTCATAAGATTACTCAGAAAGTAATCAAAATGCAACTAATTTTCCCTCTGTTTTTTATATTTTTTTGATACACTGGCTACGAGAGGAATGCCAATTAAGGTAGGTAAAAACCAAAACCATATAGGCGGCAGTAAATTAATAATTGGAATATGAATTCCGACGTTTACTAAAAGTGCGGTTACGGCACCGATATAGGAGCCTAACATACCTCTAATATGGTGATGAACCCAATTTTTCCAACGCTTTTTTCCTGCAAGATAGCCATAAATCGCAAATGAATAAGAGAAAATTGCTACATAAAATAAATATGCGATTTTATCCCAGTTTATAATGGACAATATAATTGCAGTAAGAGTTATTACAACGTAAGATGCATGATATATTTCTCCCCATTCTGTATGTTTCCCTTTCTTTTTTTGAGCAAGCATCGCTACAATTCCCGTAATTAAACATATGGTTCCAAATAATATGTGAATGGTCAAAAGGATATTGAAAATGCTCATATTAATTTCTCCTTTTTATTCTTATAGTATTGCAGTATAGGAGAAAAGTTGAATAATATTGTTAGTTCGACTTAATATATTGAAATAAGGGTATCCGCTAAAGATTGACGGTGATTCTTATGAAGAACTCATTTTATTAGGAAACGAAATGCGATTGTGGTAAATAAGATATAACAAAAATCCTCTTTACATTAAAGAGGATTTTTGTTATTCCATCAACCCACGGATCAATTCACTTAATATATAAATTCCTCGATTGATTTCTTCAGGGGAAGCATATCCATACGATAAACGTATATATTGATCTGATTCTTCTTCATAAATACGTCCTGGATTTAAAAGAATGCCCTTCGATAATGCTTCTGAAAATAGTTTTTTCATCGAAATGTTAGGCACTACCCTTAGCCATATAAAAAATCCACCTCTAGGAATATCCCATGTAGTAATGTCAGCACAGTACATATTTAATGCTTGTATCATTATTTGTCTTCGTTCTTTTAGATGAATCCTTACATTGGCTACGTGCTCCTCATAAAAACCTCTACTCAACCATTCTGCAGCAACTCTTTGAGATAAAGAACTTGACCCATAGTCAGTTTGCATTTTTATGTCTGATAATCTCTCAATAACAGGCTCTGGTCCGATAATCCAACCAATCCTAAGTCCTGGGCTAAGTGTTTTAGATAGACTACCGATATATAAAACATGTCCATATTTATCCATCGACTTTAAAGGAGGGGGCGGTAGTTCATCCATCCATAACTCACGGTAAATATCATCTTCAATGATAGGCAATTGTTCTTTTTCACATATTCTTAGTATTTCTTTTCGTCGATCCTTGGACATTAATACACCCGTCGGATTTTGAAAACAAGGAATCGAATATAAAATATTTTTCTTTTGACTATAATTAATTCTTCTTAACAAATCATTAGGGATAATTCCATGTTGATCCATCTGTATTCCAGAAAGGTGAATATTAGCCGATTGAAATACGTGAAGAGAATATAAGTAAGAAGGTCGTTCAAGTAAAACAGTTGACTCTCTATGTAAAAGACCGATTGATATTAATTGTAATGCCTGTAATGCACCAGAGACTATTAATATAGAGCTTGGTGATGTATTTATTCCAAATGATTTTACATAATTACTTATTGCTTCACGTAAAGGGAGATATCCTTTTTGTTCTTCATATCCGAAATAATCTAGTTCCTCACATACGTTACGCATAATGAATTGCATAGTTTCTAACAGGAAAAGATGAGGTGCAAGTTCTCCTTTACTAAGATGAATCAATTTTTTATTTGCTTCTGCTTCATTTATTTCTCGTACCATTAACTTGCTTGGTTTATGAATACCAGCCTTTACATATTCACTCCAATCGGGCGGGGGATTGGTGGCTAATAATGACCATGTATTATTCGTTACAATTGTTCCTGATCCGATTTTCCCTTGAATTAAGCCATCTGCCATAAGTTCTTCTAGTGCAATTATTACAGTACTACGATTTACATGAAATAATTTCGCTAACTGCCGCTGGCTAGGAACCTTACTTCCAATCGGCCATTCTCCGTATTCAATTTTTTCTTTCATATAGTCTATTATCTGCCGATATTTAGGCAGTTTTTTATCAGTAGACATATTAAAAACTCCCTCATTCATTTTAAAAATGCAAATTGGTTGGTTTTTTCGAGGATTAACTGGTTGAAGACATTGTATCAACTATTAAATATGATGAAAAGAAATAATTGGTAATTAGAAAATGGCTGGTTTATTGGAGAGGGAGAGAATATATGCATAATAAAAAATGGGATTTTCGTATTGTATGTGCTCACGCTTTTACGATTCTTATATGGGGAACAGCTTTTCCAGGAATTCGGATGGGGCTTGAAGCTTACACCCCTGAACACCTTACTTTGCTACGATTATTAATCGCTTCTTTGATTCTTTTTCTGTTTTCACTTATATACAAGTTACGTTTACCTGATTTGAAAGATATTCCAGTAATTTTTATATTTGGTGCTCTTGGATTTACAATTTATCATATTGCACTGAACTACGGTGAAAAGAGTGTGAATGCTGGACCTGCTAGTTTAATTGTATCAGTAACACCTATATTAACGGCAATTCTTGCTTCTGTTTTTTTGAATGAAAGAATGAAATTAAATGGTTGGATCGGTGGTGTAATTAGTTTTGTAGGAATTGCTTTTTTATCGTTAAGTCAAGGAGATTCCATTCAATTGAATAGTGGGGGATTACTAATATTATTGGCGGCAATTTCAGAAAGTCTATTTTTCGTTTTTCAAAGGCCATACTTAAAAAAGTACGGTTTCTTGCCATTTACAATATATACAATTTGGTCTGGTACTGTATTTATGCTTATTTTTTTGCCAGGGATTTATCAAGAAATCGTAACAGCTCCTATAGAAATTACTTTGAGTGTTATATATTTAGGTGTGTTCCCGACAGTACTACCGTATATTGCATTAGCATATATTACATCCCATGCCAGTGCTTCTGAGGCAACAAGTTCTCTATATTTAACACCAGTAACTGCATGTATTATCGCTTGGATATGGTTAGGTGAGGTGCCAACCTTTGTTTCGATAATTGGAGGGGGAATTACTATACTTGGAGTTGTGATTGCTCATTTAACATTTAATAAAGATGATTATAAGCAAATTGAGAGTGAAAAGGTATGGTAAGACATCCCTACGAGTATTTGCAATTTGAATGCAAAATTTCGGATTAATAACAGGTTTTCAATTCTATAAATATAGTGAAAAAAATCTATATTAAAATCAGTTAGTCCAATATTTGTACGAGATTTAATTAAACTGGTAGATTATTTATCTGCAAAAGAACTAGCATAATGCTAGTTCTTTTTTATCAATACATTACTCACCATTAATATTTGCTTAGAACTGTATAGATTTAATTTTTTTCCACATATACATAATTATCTTACCTATGAAAGGAGTGCATTTCTTGGAGAAGGTTTTATTTTTTGGAGACCCAGGTATTGATGATTCGTTTGCAATTATGTATGGCTTACTGCATCCTGAAATTGAAATTGTTGGTATCGTAACTGGATATGGAAATGTTGAACATATACATGCCGCTCATAATGCCGCATATATTTTACAGTTAGCAAACAGACAAGATATTCCTGTAATTAGCGGTGCAACAGGCCCACTTACAAATGAAATTACAACGTATTACCCTGAAATCCATGGACCAGAAGGATTAGGGCCCATCCATGTACCGGAAAGTGTGTTATCTATTCCTATATACAATTTTGGTAGTATTGCTGCGATTCTTGTAAAGTATGGAGAAGATTTAACAATTGTCGATGTAGGAAGATCTACCTCGTTAGCGATTGCTTTTAATTTATGGAACGAATTGATGTTAAATATAAAAGGAATTTATTTTATGGGTGGTGTCTTTTTAGAAGCAGGGAATGTTACTCCATTAGCAGAGGCAAACGTGTACGGAGATCCTATAGCAAGTCAAATTGTATTTCAGCAAGCGAAAAATATAACGTTATTCCCTTTAAATGTAACAAATAAAACGGTTTTAACCCCAAGTGTATTTACTTACATTTTAGTTAATACACAAAATCCATTTAAGTCGATTATGAAACCCATGTACGATTATTATTTATCAGCATACCAAAAACTCAATCCATCTATTGAAGGGCCATTATTACACGATGTACTTGCTATAAGCGGTTTAGTGAATCCTACATTTTTAAATTATACATCCCGAAAAGTGACTGTGGATATATGTGGCGAAACGAAGGGACAAACTTTTGCTGATTTTCGCCCACACTCTAAATCTGAAGGGGCGCGTATAGCGTTACAATTAGATGAGGAAAAATTTATTCAGGATTTTATGAAAATCATGTTATAAGTTGATGTCGAAAAAGGGAATCATTTCACTCCGTTGAATATAAAAGATAAATTCTCTTTTAAAGGAGCTTAAAATAGTGAACGTTCAATTAAAAATTGTTACGAGAGAAAATTGGGAAGACGCATTAAAGTTACGAGTTAAAGAAAATCAAATCCATCTTGTTCCCGCAGTGGCAGTATCACTTGCTAAAGTATACATAAAACCAGATGGTGAAAATGTCGAATATATTCCATTCGCTATATATGATGGTGACCTTATAGTTGGTTTTATTATGCATGCTTTTGTACGAGAGTCAACAGATATGTATTGGATTAACGGATTTATCATTGATGAAAAAGAGCAAGGAAAAGGATATGGAAAAGCAGCATTACAGGAAATCATTAACTTAATAAAAAATAACTTTAAAGAGTGTGAGGAAATTAGATTAACTGTCCATAAAGATAATATTTCTGCAAAGAAACTATATGAATGTTATGATTTTAAACCATTAGGAAATGTATATGACGGTGAGGAAGTATATCGCTTATTGTTGTTGAAATAAAGATGTACTGTTTTGAAACAATAAGTTGTTCCGTTAAAGGGTCATATTGCGGAGAATTGGTTGTACTAATTCATATAAATTATCGCAAACTCAATTCACGCAATTATTTAAACATTTTATTATAAAACAGTATTTATATATACTTAAACTATCATTAACAAAAACATCAATGGAGGAACTAATATGAAAGAAAGCAATAAAAAAGAGTTGTCACTAGAGCAACGTGAAGAATTACTACAAACATTGAAAGAGCGTTTTGAGAATAATATGAACCGTCATAAAGGTTTAGAATGGGCTAATGTTCAAGAAAGGCTGGATGCTAATACTGAAAAGTTGTGGTCGCTCAACGAAATGGAACGAACTGGTGGCGAACCTGATGTTGTTGATTTCGGTAAAGAAAAAGGCGAATATATTTTTTATGATTGTTCAGCAGAAAGTCCTAAAGGTCGTAGAAGTGTTTGTTACGATCTTGAAGCGCTAGAATCAAGAAAGAAACATAAACCAGAAAATAACGCTATTGATATGGCAACTGCCATGGGTATTGAACTATTAACGGAAGAAGAATATCGTACATTACATAATCTTGAAAATTTCGATATGAAGACGTCGAGTTGGGTGCAAACACCTTCTGATATTAGAGAACTTGGCGGTGCCCTTTTTTGCGATTATCGCTTTGGACATGTCTTTGTGTATCACAATGGAGCAGAATCCTACTATGCCGCAAGAGGTTTTCGGGGTTCGTTAAGAGTCTAAAATTTGTACAGGCAGGTAAATTTGAAGTAGAGAATAGATTTGCTTAGGGAATAGTAGTGATTGCATACTTTAGCTACGGCTTCGATTTTGAGGCCGCAAAGAATAGGGCTAATCAAACCTTATTGTAAAAGAATGAATCAACTAAAAATATTAAGAGTATGTTTTGATAATTTTCTTCATAAACATACTCTTTTTTAGAATCATTTACCAAAATTATTAGTTTTAATTAACGTATAAACGAGAACTTGTAAAAGGTACTCTTGCAATTATCAATGAAATTCACCCATATGAAACACCTATGATTTATATTATCCCGCTTTTAAATGAAAATTTTCGAGCAAGTATAAAGTGAATGATTAGGAGGAATACAAAATGAAAAGTAAATTCCATCATATTGTACGAGCTATCATGATAAAAGATGAAAAATTACTAGTTGCTGAATACATAGGCCATCACTATTTTTTACCCGGTGGTCATGTTGAAATTGGCGAATCAGCAGAGAATGCACTAATAAGAGAGTTACGAGAAGAACTTGGAGTAACTTACAGTATAAAACAATTTTTAGGCGTCATAGAAAATCAATGGCAAGCCAAAGAAACCCTCCACCATGAAATTAACCACATTTTTGAAATAGATTCAAATCAATAATGCCGACACCTTCAGTAAAAGAATTACTAGAAAAAAAATTAAGTGATGAACTATTAACTTGCTGGATTAGTAATTTTTAATTGTCTCTATTTATATTAATTCCGTCCACTAAAAGAATATAAAGAAAATAGGCTCATAAACAAGGTACATCACCTAGTGTAAAGTCATATTTTGTTGATGTACGCATTTAGTCTATAGCCTTATTTCTACTTTATTTTTAAAAGTAAATAAACTCGAAAATTTGGACGGAATTTACATTTGTAAATGGAGGGTTTCATAATGAATGAGTTTCAACAAGAACTACAAGCGTTAAACCTTAATGCTTATCAACCTGGTAATGTTGTGTATTGGGATCAGCAACAAAATCAATATCCATATTACTACATTCAAGACGATGCACGTCGTTGTGGCGGATGCGGTGGCGGCGGACGTTGTGGCGGTTGTGGTGGTCGCTGTGGTGGTTGTGGCGGCGGACGTTGTGGCGGTTGCGTAGGTTGTGTAGGCTGTGTTGGTTGTTTCAGCTGTTCTAATTGCTGGAACTGGTGGTTTATTTAAGTATTATAGATCTATAATATTTCACATGAAAGAAAAGTGCAGATGCAAAGTTATAATGTATTGAAACTTTTCTTTCATGCTGTTATTTTTATATGTTTTAGGGGGATATTTATTTGTACAAATATGAAAAATTAATTTCATGGGTAGAAAGCATTAAAGAGACCAATCAAAGTTCTGCGGCAGCACTTTGTATTATTAAAGATAATAAGATTGTACTAGAGCATTATAGTGGAACGCATTCAAATACTCCTACTAGTAAAAAAGTAACTATATCTTCACAATTCAATGTCGCTTCCGCAAGAAAAAGCTATTTAGGATTAATGGTAGCTTATGCAGTTTATGAGGGGAAAATAAAATCTCTTGATGACGAGGCTGTAAATTATTTTAAAGAATATGATCCTTCATTACTTGGAAAGACAACGATAAGACATTTAGTAACTCATTCACACGGTTTAAATGAAACCGATGATGGGACAGCTTTTCGTGAATTTGAGCCGGGACAAGCTTGGGCGTACAGAGATATTAATGTAAGAATGGTGACGCAGCTTATTTATCAACTGTATAATAAGAGTTTTCCTGAACTATTAAAGGAGCGTGTATTCACACCTGCTGATTTCAAAAAAACTGGATGGAGAATAAAACAAGATGATAATTTAGTTAAGGTTGTTGTAAACCCAGATGAAGATGCAATAAGTAGTGTTGGTGCAGTAGATGACGGCTCCGAGAAAAATCTTTTTGTCTCTGCGAGAGAATTTGCATTTTGGGGTAACCTTCATTTAAATAAAGGGTTTTTAAATGGTAAACAAATTGTGCCAAAAGAAGTTATAGCACTTGCTACGAGCTTACAAAGTCCAGAGTATACAAATAAAGAACTACCTCAAAACGGGTTGTTTTGGTTCGTTCAAAATGAACCTGCTTTATTTAGCGAACTTGGTGAGCGAGTTCCTAAAGGTTCCTATCAAATATTAGGAATTACAGGACCAACGATATTAGTCATTCCAGAATATAATGTCGTCGTTGCTAAAATGTACAATAAAAGATACAACTATGGTGGGGATAATTATTTATATTATTTACGTGAATTTAGCAATTTAGTCGCTGATACATTTAGTAGCAGTAAAAATACTATGGTTAGGGTATAACTACTCCTATAATAAAAAGGAGTGAACTTTAATGAAAAATGAAGTGAATAAAAATAAAAAGCAAAATATAAAGGATGTAAACACAGAACAAAACGCGATTTATAGCGATCCGAAAGATGCAGCTAATATGCAAACTGTACCGCAGCCGAAAGACTTTGAGGAAATTGAATATTAATTTTCTCTCCGACTTATTTATGAAAGAAAAATACGTCTTAAGTCTCATCACTTTCAGCAAATTATTTGATAACATATATACATAAGCATTCGAAAATGTCTTATCTTAACAAAGCTTTCTTTAAATGCTGTATATAACCTACAAAAAGGCACTTCTTGATGAAGTGTCTTTTTGTGTAAGCTAACTCAATTTCCATTTTCCGTACAGTATCTTGCAATTTATCATGGATATACTAACTGTGAAAATTCATGTCATGATAAAAGAAGGGGACAGTTAGCATGAAACAAACATCTATAAATCCATTGCTAATTGTTCTAGGTACAATCATTGTTCAAATTGGCCTAGGAACAATTTACACATGGAGTTTATTTAATCAACCCCTTGTAAGTAAGTTTGGATGGAACCTCAATTCAGTCGCGATCACGTTCTCAATTACGAGTTTTTCTTTATCATTCTCAACTCTATTTGCAGGAAAGCTACAACAAAAATTTGGACTTCGTAAACTTATCGCTACTGCAGGAATTGTTTTAGGACTCGGTTTAATACTTAGTTCACAAGTTTCCTCATTACCATTACTTTATTTATTAGCCGGTGTTGTCGTTGGATACGCTGATGGAACAGCATATATTACATCACTATCTAATTTAATTAAATGGTTTCCAAACCGTAAAGGACTTATTTCTGGTATATCTGTTTCGGCATATGGAATGGGAAGCTTAATCTTTAGATATGTAAACGGAAATCTTATCAACAGTCTTGGAGTATCACAAGCATTTTTATATTGGGGTATTATCGTCTTACTATTAGTGTTGATAGGATCATTCTTCTTACGTGAAGCAATTGTAAGTAACACTGCAACTGAAACATTACACAATGATTATACGCCGCGTGAAATGATGAAAACGAAACAAGTATATCTCTTATTTTTCATGTTATTCACATCATGTATGGGCGGACTGTATTTAATCGGTATGGTAAAAGACATCGGGGTGCAGCTCGTTGGTCTTAGTGCAGCGACGGCCGCTAATGCCGTCGCAATGATTGCAATCTTTAATACAATAGGTAGAATTATTCTTGGAACGTTATCAGATAAAATAGGTCGATTAAAAATCGTCTCGGCTACATTTATTATTATTGGATTATCCGTCTTCACTTTAAGTTTTATTCCACTAAATTACGGAATTTATTTTGCTTGTGTAGCAAGTGTTGCCTTTTGCTTTGGTGGTAACATCACTATCTTCCCAGCAATTGTGGGAGACTTCTTCGGATTAAAAAATCATAGTACAAACTACGGGATTGTTTACCAAGGTTTCGGATTTGGTGCACTTGCAGGATCATTCATTGGAGCACTACTTGGCGGATTTCAGCCAACCTTCATTACAATCGGTGTTCTATGTGTTATATCTTTCGTTATCTCTATAGTAATCCGCCCTCCAAATGCAGAAAAGAAGAAGGAAATCAAATCGTTAAATCGAAAAATAGCTTAATGCTAAGAAAGAGTCCTTATACTAGGGCTCTTTTGCTTTACAAAAAAATGTATAAACAATGAATGACATTCAAAAAATCTAATTTTTTCCCTGTACTTATTTCATAATCTAACATTAAAGAAGATAGGAAATTCCGATTATTAAATTGAATAAATAATGTAAAGGGGCGTGATAGTTAAAATGCAAATAGTAAAGCAATGGGTACAAGAAGATAGTGATTACATAAGAGAAAAAGTAATTGAATATAACCAAAAACAACTTTCAAATGAAGAAAAAACACCTTCAGAAAAGATTAGTTTTATAGTGAAGAATGAAAAAGAAGAAATAGTAGGAGGGATAACGGCAATCACATTTTGGCACCATGTATATGTTGACTTCCTATGGGTTTCTGAAGAATACAGGCATGAAGGTTATGGAAGCAATTTAATGAATCTTATTGAAGAATTTGCAATAAAAAAAGAATGTAGGCTAATCAAATTAGATACTTTTAGTTTCCAAGCCCCTAATTTTTATAAGAAGCATGGATATAAAGTGATAGGGGTAAGTGAAGATTATCCTAAAGGGCATAATCATTACTATTTAGAAAAAAGGTTATAAATGAATCATTAAAGAGTGTATTATGATTAATCTTTTTCAAAATATGCTCTTTTCTTTTGTGTGTCTATGAACACGATATCGTTTCGTATTAGTTATTTACTCAAATTACTTTTTATGAATCAAAACAATTTAATGATAGAATAAAATAAAGACAGAAAATTTTCACCATTCAAGGGGGTTACATATGAAAAAAGTAAATGTTACATACGCACTTCTATATGATGAAACTCATGAAAAGCTATTAATGGTTAAAAACAAAGGGGAAAATGGTTCTTATTACACTTTACCAGGTGGAGCAGTTAAATTCGGGGAAACGTTAGAAGAGGCAGCAATTCGTGAAGTGAAAGAAGAAACAGGGCTAGACATATCCGTAAAAGGGGTTTGTTCCATTAGTGAAGCCTTTTTTGAGGAGAGAGGACATCATGCAATCTTCTTTAATTTTTTAGGAGAAATAACCGGAGGGGAAATCTGTATATCACGGCCAAAAGAGATTGAGGAGATTACCTGGATGGAATTAGATTCAGCAGAACCTTATTTACGTATACCAGAACACTTAAAAAGCCTTTTACAAAAGAAAGAAACAGTTCCTTATATTTTTAATGGAACTATTATTCATCAATCTTCATAAAGATAGTATTTCATTTAAGGCGGGGGAAAAATGGAGTTTATCGTTAATCACAAACAATTTACACAAGCTCTTTCAGAAGTAAGTAAAGCTATCTCAACAAAAACTTTAATTCCTATATTATCCGGAATAAAGATAACAGCAGATCAATCTGGAATTACTTTAATCGCAAGTAATTCGAATATTTTCATTGAAAAATTTATACCTATTTCAATTGAAGACGAACAAATTACAACTATTTTAAAAGCAGGAAGTATTGTTGTACCAGCAAAGTATTTCATTGAAATTATTAAGAAAATGCCAAGTGAGATTTTAATAAAAAGTATGAATGAGCAGTTGATTACAATTCAATCAGATGAAATTACTTTAAACTTAAATGGACTCTCGGCAAATGAATTTCCTAATGTACCATTTTTAGACTCACATACAGAAATACAAGTAGAAACGGAACAGCTGATTGAGGTATTCAAACAAACTGTCTTTGCAACTGCTAAAAATGAATCTAGACCAGTTCTTACTGGCGTACATTTCGTTATTGATCATAACAAATTAATTTGTGCTGCTACTGATTCGTACAGACTGGCTTTACGTGAAATACCCATTTCTTCACATGCGAAATTAAATTGCATTGTACCAAGTTCCACTATTAGTGAACTACTAAAATTAATGAGCAGTAATTCAAATTTAGTATACATATATCTTTCAGAGAGTCACATTATTTTTAAATTCGGTACAATTACGTTGTATTCAAGGCTTATTGAAGGGAAATATCCTAATATATCCGGCCTAATTCCAAATGAATCCCAAACGATTATTAATATAGATAGAAAAAAGATTTTACAAGGTGTAGATCGGTCAAGTTTATTGGCTAGTGAATGGGCAAACAACAACGTTAACTTAGAAATCATCGACGAATGCACAATACAAATTTCTTCCAACGCTTCTCAAATTGGTAAAATATCCGAGACACAACAAATAGATGCGATTCACGGTGAAAAGCAATTAAATATATCTTTCGACGGACGATATATGGTCGATACTTTAAAAGCAATAAAAGAAGATAGAGTTACTTTAAGTTTTGGCGGTTCCATGAGACCGATATTAATTGAAGCAGGTGAACAATCTGCAGCAGTATATTTAATATCGCCTGTTAGAACTTATTGAGAACAAAGGAAGGAATTAAATTATGTACAAGCACACTTTATGTTTTATAAAAAGAAATGAAGAAATACTTATGCTAAATAGAGAATATGATCCTGTAAAAGGATTATGGAATGGTGTAGGAGGGAAGATAGAAAAAGGAGAAACACCGTTAGAAAATGCAATTCGTGAAATAAAAGAAGAAACAAATATAGATGTTGAACAAAATCAAATTCAATTTAAAGGCATTATTAAATGGGAGGATTCCTCATATTCTGGTGGCATGTATGTCTATTTAGTAAAGCTACTTAATGAATTTACATATCACACTCCAAAAAAAGTCTCAGAAGGAATTCTAGATTGGAAAGAGGTATCTTGGATTCTAAGTGACTATAATTACGGCGTAGGAGAGATGATACCTAAATTTTTAACTGAAGTACTTTATAATGAATTAATATTAGAGCACTCTTGCGTTTTATCAAATCATAAATTAGTAGAGTATAAGAATAAAGAATTAGCTAAGCAGACCAGCCCAATAGATTCAATACATAAATTAGTGTAAGCAGTAACAGAAAATAGCTAATGTAGTCGAAGTGAAACTAAAGATAAAATTTAACGTGAGGGAGAGTATTTTAAATAGCAGGAAAGCAAATATAGTAAAGTAGTAATTAGGGGAGATTAGTATGTAATAGAAGGAGGAGCTCATGAAAAAAGGAAATCAATTATTTTGGATATATATAACTAGTATTACTATTATAATACCTTTAATTATTTACTTAGCATTGGCAGCCTCTAGCGAAAAAGATACTCTTACTCAAGTGAAAAAAGCTCCCAATATCCCATCGGCTATTCAAGATTCAAACGATATGGAAGACCCTACAGGATATTGGACAACAGAAAAGATGAAAAATGCAATTCCAGTAGATAAAACAAAGAATTTTAATAGATGAGTCATAAATGAATAAAAAGCGAACCATCAATATTAAATTGGTTCGCTTTTTATTATACTTACACTTCTCGCCACCAAGCAGCCGTAGGATAATCTTTAGATTGTAACGTAATAGCTTCACCGATTTGTGGCGTTGCAATATTAACCCCTAAACGATTTGCTTCTTTCGTAACACGTTCAATTGGATCACTCCATTCATGTAATGCTAGCGTAAAAGCACCCCAATGAATAGGAACAAGCAATTCTCCTTTAACGTCAATATGAGCTTGTACTGTTTCTTCTGGCAACATATGAATAGCAGACCATCTCGTATCGTACTGCCCGCATTCCATTAAAGTAAGATCGAATGGACCATATTTCTCACCAATTTCCTTAAAGTGAGGCGCATAACCGCTATCACCGCTAAAGAAGACTTTAGTTTCTTGACCAAGAATAAGCCATGAACACCATAAAGAACGATCTTTATCTGTCATACTTCGTCCAGAGAAATGCCTTGCAGGAGCGCAAACTAACTTAATATTATCAAACGTAATTTCATCCCACCAATTATGTTCACTAATTTTATTAGGTGAAACACCCCATTTAATAAGATAACGCGCAACTCCAATCGGGACATAAAAATGCTTCGCATAATCTTTTAACCGCATAATACTTTTGTAATTTAAATGATCATAGTGATTATGAGAAATGATAATCGCATCAATTTCTTGAAGTTCATCATGTTCTAAAGAAAAAGCACCACTATACCGCTTACTATTAAACACAGGAAATGGGGAAGAGGCATCTCCAAACATAGGGTCTAATAACAATTTTTTACCTTCTATTTTCAAAAGAGAAGCAGAGTGCCCAAACCATGTCACACTCTCTAAAGATTCATTATTTTTATTCGATAAAACAATAGGTAAATTCTTTACAGGACGTAGCTTTGTTTTCATTTTAAAGTAATCAGTCATTAAACCGATAATATCTTTCGGATTAAAACTTACATCAGTCGGAATTTGATTCATATATTTCTTTTTCATTAGTTCTCCTTTTTACGTTTAACAATATACGTATGTTGTTATTGTAGCTAATTGTAGTTTAAACGAAATCATTTTACCTTTCATCTTAAATGCAGTACATTTCATAAATTCTTCAAATTTATTATTTATATATAAAAAATAGAATTCATTTAGCAGCAGCTAAAACTAATATTATGTATTTGTGAATTGTTTTGTTTAAGTACATTCTTTCTTATAAACAACAAAGACCGTATGTTTCTTTATATGTTATAGAAGCAGATAGGTAACTAATTATCCACAGGAAGGAGAGTCTATAAATGCTAGAAGAAAGAAAAAAGAAGTCTAAATATAAACTATTAAATAGCAATAATTAAATAAAGAATTCTAGATAACCTTAGTATAGGTATCAACATAGCTATACTAAGGTTTTTTATTTGAAATCATTAAAGGATACTAATTTTTATTTATAGAACATAGTAAATACATAGGTTTTACAATTAAATTACTAAAAAAGAAGGTATTTTAAAATGCTTGCTAATTATACTCCGGAGAAAATACTTAAAACAACTTATGAGACAAAAATGATTTCATAAGTTGACAATTATCCAACTTTAAAAATAAGCGGAACAAACCTTCAATATTTACTTGTAATGCTCCATCTGGGCATAGAATCAAATACTATAAAAACGAAGCTAAATTGGACTAACGAGGAATTCGAAAAACAAATGCACGCATTAGAACTAGGAGGTTTATTGAATGAGACAGAAGGGAGTTACTATCCAACATGTATGGTTATAACAGCTAATGAAGGAGAAAAACTGTATAACCTATGTGAGCCTCTAATTAAAACTGCACTTAACATAATTGAAAAGCATTCTAATCAAATTGATGCTATGTCTAAAAGAATCGAGACATTTAATCATTTACCTAAAGAATCGTATAGTCTTTTACTATATAGTGGTGTGTTATTAGATTTTGGACAAATAATTAACATTGAGGAAAACTATTTAGAAACAGAACGGCCTTTGAGAAACAATAAAAGATATTATTATGCGATTATAGAACAAGAACAAACAGACAAAGAGTCCTTTGGAATGTATGGTAATACGTATTTGGATTTAGGAGAATATCAAATTGGTCTTTATGGAAACACTCGATATACAACTTTGAATTTAATAACTGCGAATAAAGAAACGTTTGAAGAAAATTTCACGATGCTATTACTGATATTAATTATACAAAAAACAATTAGTTAAAAATTTTGTAGCAGTAGATAGACAAGTAGACTTAAATTCAAATGTATTATACGAAAAATTAGGCTTATATAAAAATTCGCAATGAATTATCCCAGTGTTTAAAGCTAAAGATTTATCTATACTTAACGAAATCGCGAACACAATCAGTAAAGATTTGATCTTATTATGTAAAGAAAATGAGAAACCTTTAAAAGAATACTTTGCAAGCAGCAGATACGCAAAAGAAATAACTTACGAAGAATTTTTTATTTGGTGGTATCACTTTTTCTATACAAAAATAACTGAAGAATTAATAAAACAAGGCATAATTAGTATCAGCACTCAAGAAAATCAAACATATATAATCTATTAAATACCTAATTTTATAAATATAAGCAGCGTATTATAACTCCACATATGTAGCAGAAGGATATGTGAAAAATCATTTGTAAAATAGATATTCATCTAAAATCAAACATGAAGAAAATACGATATAAATAGGGGAGATGCACCTTGCAAAAGAAATTTATCAACCCGGAAACTATGCCAGCAACTTTTGGATACTCACATATTGTTGAGGTTAGTAACGCTACACGGACAATTTACATATCAGGACAAGTAGCGATTAATGTTGATGGTCATATAGTTGGGCATGGAGATTTAGGTACACAAACGCGCCAAGTATTTGAAAATATTAAAGTAGCATTAGAAGCTTCAGAATTAAATTTTAATGATGTAGTAAAATTAACATTTTTCTTAACAGATATTTCTCAAATGGCCATTGTTAGAGGTGTTCGAGATCAATACATTGATACTAAGAATCCACCAGCAAGTTCAGCTGTAGAAGTTAGAAAGTTAATTAACGATAACTTATTAATTGAAATCGAAG
The DNA here is from genome assembly GCF_008042285.1 of Bacillus sp. AR13-1. Classification (NCBI taxonomy): domain Bacteria; kingdom Bacillati; phylum Bacillota; class Bacilli; order Caryophanales; family Bacillaceae; genus Bacillus; species Bacillus sp. AR13-1. The sequence goes on along the minus strand of NZ_QNUA01000034.1, from coordinate 52,717 downwards.
CAATTGCTGTAGCAAACTAATTTTAAAAACTTATTCTTAATCATGTCAACGCAATTCGTTCACTTTAAACGAATTGCGTTTTTTATTAACTAAAATATAAATTATACACGGAAACATTCTTATCAATAACACAACATAAATAACTTAAAAAACAAATAACCACACAATCTACAACACATTATGAACCAAATTAAAAAGGGGAGCCTAACAACCATAACTAATATATAATAGGTTTATTACTTTTTACTAGTTAACATAATATATATTATACGAAGTTATATAGAGTAAGTGTTTATCTGTATCAAAAACCAAGTAAACTATACTTAATGAGACGAAACGGGGATTTTTAATGAGATTCACATAAAATCTTATCTAAATGAATTTCTACAGTTTTTATCGTTTATTTTGCTATAAATTAATCACAGCAAATCTTAATCGATTAATTATCGTTTAACGAATCAAAAATAATTTTGATTAGCACGGAATTTTTTTATGCGAAATAAATTTTTCTATACAAATGATAAATTTCATTTTATGTTTTGCTTTATAGATTTATTGCTAATTACATATGTTTTATTATTTTATATTTTTGTTGTTATTTCTTTTATTTACGCTTGACTTTCATTGTATTCTTCATTCTAGTTAACATAACGTTTATTTTTAACGTAAAGAAATCCTCCTCACCTTCAGGAAGATTTCTTTTGCTAGTTAGTAATCCATTTATCTATTTTTAGTAACAATCCCAATTGTAAATAACATTGGAAAAATCTAGATTTAATAAATCGTCTTTCTTTATAAAGAAATTAGCAACACCAGAATCTCCCCACATAATATTTAATGAATCATCTGTATCGATTTGCAGCAATAATATATCATGTTGCTGGTATTTTTCTTCCCATTCCCTTGGATCTGTCTGTGTGAAAAATGGATAACCACCAATTTTATGCCCTTGATCTTTACATAAATCATCATACAGTTCGCCTAATTCTGTATTATTTTCTTCATCAACAATTTCTTCCCAATCAATTTCCTCACTAAACATCTTTTCAAATCGATAATCCCTTGATGTTACGGGCTGATAACCCAATTCAAACTTTAATTTCGCTGCTTCAGGTATGATAAAGTCCTCTAATTCTGAAGTGTTTAAATAACTAAAATCAGTAATAACCTTATTTAAATCTTCTATAATTGTAGAATGATAAATAATTCGAAAGTCTTTTTGGATTGTTGGATGATCAAAATCTGCTCCGTAAAGCTCATCTTCAGCACTTACGAAAAATTGTAGCATACCCTTTTGAGGCATATATTCAACATGCGGCATTTCTTCAAAGCTTAGCTGCGCAAGTAACATCATAGGTTGTCCATTTGAATCTTTAGGATGCTCTTGATCTATAGGTAAATACGGATAACCACCAAATTTACTCTCAAAAAGCGTTGTCTCTGCTAATGTTCCAGACGCTTTAATATAAGGTTTCACACTTTCTTCTAAAATACTACGATACTGCTCTAGTTCTTTCGGAATTTGAAGTTGATACGTATTCTTCATTACATTTACCTCCCCTTAATAATGAATTGAAAATGCCCTACTTAATTATATAGCAACAGATAACTTCATTGAAAATCGTTAAATATCCGTTTTAACCCTCATTTTTTGCGCACTTGGCGGACAAAGTAAATTATGTTCTGAGACCTTTTTATTAATAGTTGTAATTAACATAGCTGCTTCTACATTATCCGTTAGTTCTTTTAAATTTTCTTTTAGATGATCTATTTCCTTTGAAAGTTCAATCCACCTAGACAAAACATGATTATTTTTCAAAGTTCTATAAAGTTGCTTGTCAGGATTATACGAAAGATCTTTATCAAGATTAAGAGGTTTCCCTTTCCCAGGTAAATCATTAAACGCTCCTGTCTTTTCTGCCTGTTTAACGATAGAGCTAATATGATCCTCATACGTGAACGACCAAACTTTTTCATCTTTAACTAAAATTTCTTGTTTTTTAAGTTTTTTATCTAGCTCATCTTGATTCATAGATTCTCTCTCCTTTTTATTTTATAGTGTGGTTTTTGTATATTTTAATGCTTTCAACCCATCAAATAACTTTTCTCGCCACCAAACACCGTCATGACCACCTTGAAACTCTTCATAAGTAATTTGGTATCCTTTTTCTTTTAAAGCTTTATACAGGCGTCTATTAGCCGTTAAAAGAGGTTTGTTTTCAAGTTCTCCTGCTGCTATGTAAAAATGAGGTTGACTCGTATTAGAATCTATAGATGAAATTTGATTTTCAATCCAAGGAATTTGATTTTCATAACCATCCTTTTTCCAATGCACGGATCCAGACATTGACAACACGTTTCCGAAAACATGTGGATTTTGAAGCGCTGCATAAAAAGCTGCTAAGCCACCAAGACTTAAACCAGCAATTGTTGTATGATTCTTTTCTTGATATACGTGATACCTAGCTTGAATCCATGGAAGTAGTTCCTCCGTTAAAAATGTATTCATTTTATCGTTATAAGTTAGCTCTTCTAGTCGATCAACGGGTTCTATTGCAACAGCAATACAAGATGGGATTTCTTTTTCGTATATTAAATAATTGAGTGTTCTTGCGATTGAAAGGTTATTAATGAATGAATTCCCATCAAACACAATGAGAAGTTCTTGAAGATGTGAAGTGTGAGAATAGTCATGAGGCGTATAAATATAAATTTTACGTGTGTCATTTAAAATCGTACTATGAAAAGAATATGTTTCAATTTTTCCAGATGGATAATGATCTGAAGGAAAACGACTGCTATACTGTACTTCCATTCCTATGTTTAACACAGACGCTTTATTGGCATCTTCTCCAAATGTATTTTTATTAAATCGATCTAGTTGGTACTTTTCACTGCGCTTTATCCAATCATTTTCGAAAAAATCGTTTACTGAAAAATAGTACGTTGAAATAAAACTCTCATCCGTCCTAAACGTTACATACCAAATATCTGTCTGTAACAACCGTTGTAGTTGATTTACAGACAGATCCCAACCAGGAAAACTACCGAATACATAAACGTTTTCAGTTTTTTGATCCCCTAACCATATATACGTTATAAGCTTATACTGATTTTCTACAGGACATTGTTCTATTAGTGGCGTATTATTTGACTTTATTTCATGCAAAAAAGTAGAAATTGCTTCTCGTTTCCTTTTTTTAATTGATTATTAAGCTCCTCTAACTTAGGACTAATTATTGAAGTCACCCATCTGCCTCCTTTGTATTTCTTTCTTTTCACTAGATTGCTTTTATAAAATTTAGGATTAGTATGTTATGTATTTAGATGAGTTATTTATTTAGAAGGTTTATCAATTGCCTGAATAGAAAGTTCCAACGCTTTTATTCTTCTTTCTAAAAGTGTTCTTTGAGGACTACCAGCCTTAGACTTATCATAGGCTCTCTCAATTGATGGAAGCAAACCAGCAAGGATATTACAAGCTTCTGCTAACTCTTCTTGGCTATACCGATGACTTTCTTGATTCCACACGTTCTCTAACACTGCTAGCCCTATACAAACGGCTTTAAGCCTTTTTTTCACTAAGGTAGTATTTGCTCCCTTTTGAGTCATCTGTGAAAAAGCATTTTCAAGTTTACGAATTGTCGATTGTAAAGATTTTATTGATTCCAATTTATCTATATTTGACACGTTTTCCATGTTACTATTGTTCCTCCTGGCTTAACTTATTTAATACTGGATATAATAAGTACTTGATTTCACTCGAAATATTTTATCATAAATAACTAACTATATTCGAATTGGATAATGGATTAAAGGAAAACGGTATCTAAACGCCTCTCCCTCCTTTACATCATTCTATATGTACTTCTTTCTTCGTATTAGAATCCCTATATAAACAAGGTATTAAAATTGTATTTTTTATGAACAAAAAAACGCACAAGCAGCATAACTTGTACGTTTTTATTTTTATTCAGTAAGATAATACAGTAATAGTTTCCGGGCCTTCTCATAATTCATGAAATCTCTATACAAAATGGGATACTTCACAATTTCTGTTTCTATAAAACGATATTGCGGAAACCATTCAAAAAACGATTTCTTTAGCCACTTTATTTGATCAAACACAATCTCCTTTTCGTTGTTATTAAGTATGTAACTTAAAGTACCTGCTGTATGCATCCAATAATAATTTAAATCAGCGCTTATGCAATCATCTTCTGTAAACATATTATTAAAATCTTTTCGTATTTTTCGAAGGTCACAATTCGGAATCGGTTTAAGCAGCGGACTATGCATTTTCTGCAATTCATTAAAAATAACCTTTTTACCTAATAGCAACTTTCCACCCCTTTATTTCTCTATCCAATTTAATAATTTTTCATAATGATATTGAGCATCTGTATAGCCAAGATTATATAGGTTAACAAGTTTCTCTTTATTTCTTTCTATTCCGCTTATAGGAAGCTGTGCGCTTGGCTGAATTACATAAAAATTATCTTTTTGTTCGTTGTGATTCATATAAGATACAGTTTCATTATAAAAACGATAATGTTCTACTAAATGCTCTGCGATTTTTGGATATCTTCTATATAAAATTTTAGCTAGTCCAGAAAATTTATTACGCTGCTTCTCGTATCCTTCTGGCTTTGTCATTATAACAACGTTTTTTAAATAACCATCATTTTGCGCTTTAAAAACTGGAATAGGATCTAAAATTCCTCCATCTAACAATTTTCGATTATCATATTCTACAGCAGGTGCTATAAACGGCACAGAGCTTGATGCACGAATAATTTTTAAAATATCATTTCCATGTTCTGTTTTATTATAATAAACTGCCTGTCCTGATTCACAATCAGTCGTTCCGATTACAAACTGTTCATTTGAATTTAGGAATGTTTGAAAATCAAACGGTACAATTTTGTTTGGTACTTCATCAAATAAAAAATCCATTCCAAATAATTCACGTTTTTGAATTAAGTTTCGATAAGATATATATCTGTGATCTGCTACTAGCTCTGTATTCACTTTTTTATTTCTTCCTTTTTGACGTGACAAATATGTTGCTCCCATACACGCTCCGGCGGATACACCGACTACATACGGAAAGAATAAGTCCCTTTCCATAAAATATTCGAGTACTCCTGCAGTATATAATCCTTTCATTCCGCCGCCTTCTAATACTAAACCGATATTTTTCATGCTATATCCCTCTACTTCTGTTTTCTTAATTATATGTTAGCACAAGATTTTAGGATGAGGTTATATAAATTGGTTGCAATAATAACAAAAAACTATTGAAGCAATGTCATAATCTATTAGCCATTCGCATGGTACAATATAAGAAACTCATTCCACATATTATAAAGGAGGAATTTCATATGGGTTTATTTAGTGGTATTTTAGGAAATGCATCAAGTGCGAGTACAGAAAGCGTTGAACGTGATTTAGAAAAGATTATGCTAGACGATGAGAAAGTTGAGCATGCTTATAAATTAATTCGTGATTTAATCGTATTTACAAATCGTCGTCTTATTTTAGTAGATAAACAAGGAATATCAGGTAAAAAAACAGAGTATCATTCTATTCCTTATAAAAGCATTACACAATTTAGCATTGAAACAGCTGGGCATTTTGATTTAGATGCAGAGCTTAAAATTTGGGTATCTAGTATGGATGATCCAATTACGAAAGAATTTAAAGGTGACGATAGTATTTTAAGCATTCAAAAAGCGTTAGTAACATATACGACGAAATAACGCCTTTCCGTATATTTATTCATTATCGAAATTACTAACCCGAGTATTTTGGAAGAATATGCGTTGTTTTTGTATATTCAATCTAAAATAACATGAAAAGGTAAAGCGTATTTCAAATGCTTTACCTTTCTTTTTTGTAATAAATAAGTGTAGTTTTATCATTTAATTTCTTTATTACTTCTGTTCTTTTATACCCCATTTTTTCGTATAGAAAACAATTTCTTTCTTCTTCTAAAATCGTAGCAAGTTCAAAACTCCGTGCTTCTGGAAACATCTCTTCAATTAAAATAAGTACCTTCTTAGCGATTCCTTTCCCTTGATAGATTGGATGAATGAACATTGGACTGATCCAAAATTTATAAGGTCTTTCTTTTTGGGATATACATATCGCTCCAACAAGGTTCGAATCTATTATCATCTTATAAAAGTTGTTGCTCGGATTATTTATTCTTAAAATAGTTTTTTCAATAGATTCATTTGCTGGATTTGTTTCATAGTCTTTATATTTATTTAATAAAGGACTAAATGAGTCTATTTGCATTTGAAATAAAACTGCTGCATCAATTTCTGTCGCCTTCTCTAATGTTACCAATTTAAACGCTCTCTTAAAGAAGTAATATGAGCTGTATGATGACGACCGTGCCATGCATATAGTCCAATTGCAGCAGCAAGTTTTGTTTCTCCTGATTCAGGATGATTAAATGTCTTTTCTAAATCTGCCGGTTCTAAAGAATATAATAAGTTAATCCATCTTTTATGTAATGAATCTAGCATTACAAGTGAAACATCTACTGGTAATTTCGAGTCAGGTAGCTCTGCCCATTTTTCTTCTTTGTACGGTTTAATAGTTGGATTCTTTTCTGTCAGTGCTAATTTAAAGCGTATGTAGCTATTCATATGACTATCAACAACATGATGAACAACTTGGCGAACAGTCCATCCACCGACGCGATACGGTGTATCTAACTGCTTCTGATCTAAATCTTTTATCGCTCTTGCTAGTTCATTAGGTAAATCCTCTATTTCTTGAATCCATTTATCAATTATTTCTTCTGTAATAGTTCCTACGTAAGTAAATTGACCTATTGGATAACGTAAATCCTTCATGTACATGTCCCTCCCTATTATTTTTAACCCTTAGTAGTCCTCCAAATATAATGTACGAAATTTACGTTTTCTCCGTTTAAATCTACAGTAGTTGTCTCCGCTTGCTTTTCACGAGAAAATCCGTTCTTTTCTAATACAATTTGTGAAGCTATGTTATTTGTTGTTGTCATAGCATGTATTTCATTAATTTCATAGACTCTTGCTTGAGCCAAAATCAATTTTACAGATGATGCTGCAACTCCTTTTTTAGTAAACTTCTCTCCAACTCGGTAGCCTAACGACCCAATTCGTTTTTCCTTATCTACATCAACTAAATTGATACGTCCTACAATTTCTTTTTCTGTATTACGTATGAGATGAAAATAAGAAATCCCCTCAGTTTGTTCTTTTAATAGTTCGTCAAGTTGCTTTTGAAAGTATTCATACACGTAATAATTAGAGCCACGACTTGGTACCATTGTTTCAAAAAATGATTTGTTCGTGAGTTCAAAATTAAATAAATCTTCAGCGTCTTGATTCTTTAATTGTTCTATGTATATTTCCATCCCGTTTACCCCTTCTTGATTTACTAACTGTTATACATTCTTTTTTAAACGATAATTTTCCTGCTATTTCTTTCGTCTGAGTAATACAGTAAGTAATACTCTAGGATGAAAAAGATGAAATGGACTACGAATTAAGTTCATAACTCTGACTAACCGAATATAAATATCAGAATCACTTGCAGAAAGTTGATATATTTGTTTCGTATACCATTGCTGAAATTTTTGTTTCGTAGTTAATTCTTTCTGTAACTTAGGATGACGTGCTATCTCCGTTGTGGTCATTTCCCAAGGTGTTTTGATAATCATAGCAGTCTTCCTATAAAACTCTCGAGTTAATGTTTTATCAAGCCTTTTTCTCCCTTGAAGAATTAGTTGCAATTGGTGAGCTTCCATAGCTGCAACTGAAACACCTTGTCCGAAAACTGGATCAAAACGACAATGCGCATCTCCAACTACTAACAATCCTTCAGGCAAATTATTAACTAGATCAAATCGCCTGCGTACTTGATATGGAATTTTGTACGTTTTTATATCGGTAATCGCCTCAGATTTGTTTAGAAACTCTGTAACATTAGTGATTGATAGGTTTTCAGCAAAATCATAAAATTCATCATCTGTTTGCGGTGCTTTTTCATTCGCATATCCACTAAAAGTAACAAAATAACGATCATCTTCAATCGTTTGAATTAGAACACCATAAGGATTCTCAGGAAAACTTGGAGACATAAGCATATTACAGCAGTCTAATTTCTCTTTTTCTTTGAGCCTAAACATTCTAGTTGCGTAAAACAAATCAATTCTTACTTTCTCTTCTTGTACTTCGAAATTGTATTCTTGTAACCAATCTATACTTTTCGAACCAAATCCACTTGCATCAACAACAAGATCTGCATGAAATTCTTCTTTCATTCCTGTTTTCAAACATTTAGCTGTTATTCCATAGACTTTATTAAGTTTGTTATCTACTAGTAATCCTTCAACCAACATTTCATACTTCGAAGTAACATTTGAAACTTGTTCAATTCGTTTTTGAATATGCGATTCTAACAGCAGACGACTTTGTTGAATCATATTTATTTCGCCTTTGAAAGGCTGCTTCCATAGGCCGAACTGATGCCATTTTAAATCGCGAGTAAAGTTATTTACGATGCTACCTGCTTCAATTAATTCATTAGTAATGTTAGGAAACAACTCCTCAAGTGCTTCTTCGCCGCCTTTTAATAACACATGCGGATGATTACTTTGCGGAACTCTTTTTCGCGGACCATTTCCATCCCATTCTTCACCAGCTTCTACAATGATTACTTCTTCAAACGTATTTGATAAAGCCTTTGCGGCGAGTTTTCCTGCGATACTTCCACCAATAACAATAGCCTTAGTAAACATTTTTTCCCCCTTAATGAAAAGAGATCCTGTCGTGTATGAATGGAACAGGATCTTAACTAATAATTCCTTGATAATTATATTTAAAACACCTGTGTGAATTGCAACATTAAAATTAAAATACCTAATCCCCATACGTAATACGCGAATACTTTTAAAGAATGACGTTTTAAATATTGAATCATCCATGAAACTGCTATGTAACCAAAGAACGCTGCTGATAATGTTCCGACAATTAGTGATGTACTAGAAATAGATTCAGCTTTCCCTTGAAAAACATCTGCAAATTGCAAGATGATAGCTCCGACAATAGCTGGTGTTGATAATAAAAAGGAAAAGTACGCCGCTGTTTCGCGGTCTAACTTTCTCCATAATGCAGCGACAATTGTCATTCCAGAACGGGAAATTGCTGGAAATATAGCTACTGCTTGAAATGAACCAATTATGAATGCATCTTTATATGTAATATCATTCATTTTTTTACGACCGTTCTTTTGTTTATCGGCCATATAAAGAAATAAACCCGTCACTAAAAACTCCCAACCTATTGTTATACCTGTTTTTGAAATATCTTCAAAAAAGTCTTTAAATAATAAGCCGATTACAACCGCAGGTATCGTCCCGACAATAAGTAATAGCATAAGCTTTGAAAATGGATTTTTTATTAAATAAATAAATTCTTTTCTATAATAAATAAACACCGCAAGTAACGTCCCTATATGCAGCATCGTATCTAAAAACAAACCTGCCTCATCTAACTGAAAAATATGTCGCCCTAAATATAGGTGACCTGTACTGCTTATAGGTAAAAACTCTGTCAGCCCTTGAATAATTCCTAAAATAAAAGCTTCTAGCCAATTCATGATGATCTCCTTTCTCATTTGCTTGTACCAATATATGATGCTTTAATTTTTGTTATGAAAGAAAATATATTTCTCTTGGGGATTTACTTTAACCTTTATTTAGAAGTTATGGATTGCGATAAAGATGGATATATATGTAAAAAAGGAGGGTTTACATGGAGAAACACACAAAATTAGGCAACATATTACTTTGGATTGGACCAATTCTTGTGTTCTTAGGCTTATGTATGACAAATGTAATTACAGACATACCTTTCTTCGAAGGAAAGCATAAAACTTTTGGAATTATTATGTTATTTATAGGGGTACTTTGTTTAATTACCGCTCATTACTTTAAAATACGAAAAAATTCTGCCGATTAAATAATCTATTCCCTTATAAGGAGGAACAAATGCGAGGAAAATCATTACGGACAAAAATTACAAAGCTATATAAATAAAAACAATCCTAGTGTATGTACTAGGATTGTTTCATTTCGCTAATGTTGTTTATTTATAAAACACTTTATCAACGTTATATTTCGCTTTGTACTTATTAATGATGTATGTTTCGTAAATTTCTCTTTCAGTTGGATCTTCTACGATACATGCATCGATACGGTATACTTCATCACGATTATTTTTGATTGGTGAAACATTATCTTCAAAATGCTTTTTAATACGTTGTCTAATTTTACGAGCTTTACCTACGAAAAGAAGTTCGTCATTAATATTGTAAAACATAAAAATGCCGCCTTTATCTCTAGGGAACAAGTGGAAATCGATAAAACCGTTAATTGGAGTAATTAATGGCTCGTCTCCTTTAATAACTTGGTTACGTTCAGTAATTGAAACATCAGCTTCAGGAATATTAATTTTAATCAAGTTCATTCACGTCCTCTTTTATTATAAAGATAAATAATAGCATAAGTATGTAAGAAAAGCTATGTTAAGAGAGATATTTCATTTTATAATTCAAATATTATAGGTATATCATGTAAACTTTTTTTCCAAATCATATGATCGTTTGATTCGCCCCAATAATCCTTCAGCACATAACTAGGTTTTCCAAACTTTTTTGTCCATATACTTTGTGCTTTTTTGTATCCACTATCTAAACAGCATTCGATTATTCCTCTGCTAAGTAATGTAAGATACATTGTATTTAGTAGTAAACTCCCTATACCTTTTCTTTGATACTCCGGAAGTATAAATACAGTTCCTATTTCATACAAATCCTTAAGTACACCGTCTGTACAACTATTAATCAATGCACTTGCTGGACCGATTTCAATCGTTCCAATGATTTTATCGTTACTTGTATCTATTGCTAATAAAAAGTAACGACTTTCTCCATTACTATCAAAATCATTTTTTAAATATTTCTTTTTCGAGTTAATTTCATTTTCTATGTCATCTAATAGATGTGATAACCCTTCGTTTTTAAATGTATTAGTAATAACAAGACGAAAAAACAAATGTAATTCATCTAAATCATTCGAATTCGGCCTTCTAATTTCAATGTTATACATGGCTTACATCTCCAATTTTTAAAAATATATGAGAAAGTGTATTTGTTCAAAAAGATTTTATGCAATTGCTAAGACCATACTTTATATACTCTATTCATTATTATTCTACACAACTCTGCATAGATCCAGCAGTATAAAAAACTCAGTATAAATATTAATGTAATAACTTTTATATCCATAGTCGTATGAATAGTAGGACCAAGTACAGGAAAACGGAAGATATCGAGAATGATCATAATTCCTATAAGTAGACATATCGCTGAAAAGGAAATTACCCAAATCCTCCTCTTGAATTGTAAAAAGGATACTCCTAACGCTACACCTAATAAGCCTGTAGTAAAGGGAAAGACAATTAGTTCACTTGGCTCAATAATGAATAATAGGAAAATAGTAAGAATATAAGAAAGTACTCCCTCACGAATAGAATAACAAATAGCCAGAAAAATCGGTAGCGTCGCGAAAGGACTAATAAATAACCCAATTCCAGGGATTAAGTTCCCCGCAGATTGAAAAATAGCAGCAAATGAACCGAGTAATGCTGTAATGACTAACCTACTTGCAGGCGTCACCTTTCTTTTATGAACAAAATTCACATCCTGCTCTATCATCCATTGATACCAATAGCTTCTAAAGCGATTCATCAAATTCCCCCTAAAGAGACTTAATTCAACACTTTCTATTTTTATTCAAATACTTATTGGTTATGTTTTACTTTCTGCTTGTTAGGAATCACTATACAATAGATGTTTATCCATAGAAGGTTTTTTAAGAGGCGCTAAGTCGTGCGTTTGAAAAAGTATGAATTCCATATATTTTTAGACTAAGAGTTTATACCGTATCATGGAACAATTTCAAAAATAGTACCTTTGTTAAATTCAGTTACTTTCATAGAACCATAAACTCCTAAATATAATCTAGTTTGATCTAAGTTTGTTCCTAAACTAACATAATAAGCTGCTTGAGTCCCAAAATCATAAGTGGTTTCAATAACATGAAAATCATTACGTTTCCCGTCTAGAGCTGCTCTAGTAAAAGCTAACACTCCCTTTACTGGAGATTGAAATTCTTCTTTCTTAGCAAGATCAGTAAACACGATACTACCAGTTAAACTAGGAATTGTAGTTCCCATATATGGTTGTACTCCTGTAAGTGAGGTTCCTCCAAACTTATCTGCTCTGGAATCTTTATGAAAATAACTAATTAGGGGCTGTATGCGCCTCACTGATGTTTCTATTGTTTCATTATAATAAGCCATTGTTCTCTCATCCAAAGTAGGATTCTCAGAACAGTGCCTTATAAAAGAAGTAGGAAATTCTCCTTCCCATCCTCGCCAACCAAAATTAATAAATCCATCTTGATTGGGAGTGGATCTCATTAAATGCGTTTGAACAAGTTCGGTAACCGGTATGGGTTTATAATAAACAAACGAAAAAATAGACTCTACAATATCCTGCCCGACATTTCCAGCATTTTTGATATATTGATTATAAAACCTTTGAAATGAAATACCTGTTATATTCCGAACTCCTTTCGCAATTACTGTAAGTGTTTCTTGTATAGATAAAGGAAACTCATTAAAGCGTGTAACTACTGGAGGGTTATTTATGAATGTATTTTTACTTACATCAATTTCAATTATTTTGCCCGCTATTTCTAAATCATCCTGGCTTAAATTAAATGGATCATAACCCGATCCACCATCTCCATTTGTAAAAACAAGTTTTCCACTCTCAGGTGAAAAGTTTAAACTATTGACTCCGTTATGATTAAAAAAGGGCCTTCTTATGTTAAGTAATGTCCGTCGTTTTTGAGGTTGACTATGTGATTGTAAAATCCATTCCTCAACCGTATCAATATGATCATATTGAGTATCTCTATTTACCCACTTTAAGTTTAAAGTTTTCGGATCACACGGATTAGGTTTAAAAGGTTCAGAAAGGGCACCCGGACCTTGAGTGCCAGCTACTGAATAATGAAGGTAAAATAAACCGTTTTGATAAAATTGTGGATGAAACGCTAGTCCTAGCAATCCTCGTTCATCATAACCGCTACTAGAGACACCTTCTTCAAACGTGCCTAATTTGATAATTCGCGGGCGAATATCTAAAAAAGTCCTTATAACTCCGTCTCCTATGTAAAAGATTTCTCCTACCTGGGTTGCAATAAATAACCTTTCAATTGAGTCACCTGGTAGTATAGTTGTTTTCAAAACAGTAGGTAAATTGAACTTACTTGCAATGGGTCGTAAACTAACCTTAACTTTTGTCAACTTACTTTACACCCCTTTAATTGCGTTTTATTAAAAGAATATGATTAGAACTGTTCAATTAGTATCCAATTAGGGACTAGGGAATTGGATACTAGTTCTGACTGCGCTGCTTTTCCTGCTTCTCCATATAACTACGCATCCGTCGCATATATTCAGGTGCGTCCATTCGATTCCCTGCGATCATTTCAATAATACAGAGTCTTTTGGCGCTTTCCTTTTCAGCATGGATTATAGCCTGATCAAGCTCTCCATAGGTCCGGACCGTAACGGTAAACGCGTTACCTCCAAAAGCTTCGGCTAGCTTGGTGTAAGACCATTGAGGGATTTCGTTGTACTTTTGATCCTCTGTTTTGACATTTAAATATCTCTCGATTGTATAACCATCGTTGTTCAAAACAAAGATTATAGGCTTGCAGCCGTAATAGAGCATAGAACTGATTTCCTGTGCCGTTAGCTGCAGGGCACCGTCACCTGTAAACACCAATACTCGGCGTTCCGGCGCGGCCATAATAGCACCTAACGCCGAAGGGATTGCGTAACCGATAGACTGCCATCCACCTTGTCCAATATATGTTACATTGCCCGGCAGTCTGACCTCTCCCATTCCATAATAAAGCGTTCCGGTCTCGGCGATTACAATATCCTCCTCTTTCAGCATGCGCTGAAAACGTGGATAATAGCCGTCCGCCATTAGAGGTCCGTCGGCAATAGTTGTGAATTGCTCATAAGGGAATGACAATTTTTTTGTCAAACCTTTGCCTGTATAACTCAACTTCTGCACAGCAAGTAGCATGTCGGCTGCAAGAACATTCGGATATTCCGCCTCAGCGATTTTAACTATATCTGGTTGAATATTGACAGTTATCAGTGGGTTCAGCTTTGCGGTAAAACTTGCGGTGTTTGTATCCGCCCATACCATACCAATCGCAATGATACAATCTGCATTCTCCACTGTACTTTGGACTTCAGTCCTCCCGAAAGAGCCTAAATACATTCCGATATAATTTGGATGGTTCTCGTCGAATCCGCCCTTCCCGTACATCATCGTTACAACAGGCACATTCATTGCATCGGCTAGCTGCCGAGTCGCTGTCTGAAGGCCGAATCGCATCGTTTTCACATCCACCAAGATAACTGGTCGGTGGGAACGTTCCAAAAGCAGACGGACATTATTCACTGCAGCCTGAAGGGTATTCGGGTTGGATGTTGGACGTGGTGGTGCCGGTTCTGTCCAGACTTTAATCGGCTTGATCACTAAATCATTAGCCACAACCAGGTATACCGGCTTTTTCTTTTCCTTAGCAATGCGAATCGCAGTCTGAATCTCAATCTTGGCATTTTCTGGTGTAAGCACGGCAGTATAAGCCGTTATCTGCTCATACACCTTGCGAAAGATGTCAAAATTTCCATCCATTAAGGTGTGGTGCATCAGCTTATGCTCTTTTTGATCCTTCTCAGGAGGGGCACCCACAATGTGTATTATTGGCACATGCTCGCTGTTGGCTCCCGCTATCGCATTGCATGCACTGAGCTCCCCGACCCCAAATGTCGTAATAAGAGCCGATATTCCTTTGATTCTTGCATAGCCATCTGCAGCGTAGCCCGAGTTTAGTTCATTTCGTCCTTCTATAAAACGGATGCCGTTATAACATTCCAAAGTATCAAGAAGTGTAAAATTATAGTCCCCTGCGACACCAAAAATTTCGGTTATGCCCTCCAGTTTCAGGCAATCGAACAAATACTGGCCAACCGTTTTTTGATCAGGTCCCCTTTGTAAACCAAAGCTGCCCGTATTAATCATGTTGTCCATCGCTTGCTCACTCCTTATCTATTTCTTTGGCTTGTTCTATTTTATAGTACCCTTTTTGATAATTCCCTTTAATTAAACCGGTTATCCGTTGTGCAACAATTAATGGAGAAGAAATAATCATTATCTCTGGAGAAAGTCATAAAACAGGAGAAGGAGAAGAAATACTAAAACATTACAGAATTTACGATACGGGAAAGCCCACGCAGGACTTTAGTCCGTCTTTAGACGTGGGATGAAAGCATCGTTTGTACATAGCAAAACATGGTATACTTTATTCATAGTCATGCAAAAGACGTAAAAACATTTGAGAACCTACAATCTGTACGGTATGGTAACAGTACCGTAGCCCACGAACCTATATGGTCTGTTGTGGGAGTGGTGATGACACACCGCAATCTTGCACGTCAACGATACCAGAAATGGGCTTCGCCTTTGGCCTTTGGTAGCAAGAATCCCGCTGACGTTAGTCAGCTGGCCCCTTTAGGGGTGGGAGTGTCAAACTGGACAAGATTCCTTACATCGGTGAAATCACCTCTGGTCAAAAGAATGTATTAATTAATACTCTAATGCTTTCTTTAACTCTTCTCGATCACTTTTAGCCCACTTTGTTTTACGGTGAAGATTTTTGTACAACCATATATTACAACTACATTCTTCGTATTTTATATATTATCAATAAAGAGTTCAGAAAACCCATAAATAAAAAAACGAGTGCTGTGAAGAAACGCACTCATTGAAAGAAATTTACCAATCTCGACGATTATCGCAATCACAGTCACGATCATGATTACGTCTACGACGACATTCATCACAATCACAGTCGCGGTCACGTCTACAACGACGGTTATCACAATCTCTATGTCTGCGTCTGCAAAACATTAAATCATCCCAAAATCTATCACAATCTCGGAAACGTCTGAAATTACCATTACATCCCATAAATATAATTACCTCCTCTTAACTTTAGGATTCATCATATTCTATGCTAAAAAACAAAAATAGCTTGTTTACTAGCCTGCTTTCTGCATTTTAAAGTAATAATATTATTATCTAATCTTTAAGTTTCAAATCTATTTCATCCCTTAACAACAAACAAGACGCTAAACCGATCACGGCAGCGCCTAAAACAGTAAATATAAATTTAATCAAAAATCATTTATCCTCGCATTTACTTATTCCTTTACTTCCATAGCTCATTCATGAAGTCAGCTGTATTACTAGGAACGCTATATTTCTCATTCTTTTGCTTAGCCTTTTTCTTCAGCCTTTTCTCTTCTTGAAAAGCTTGCAAATATCATGCTCCTCACTCTGTTTTGCAAATGTCTAGCTTACTTTTAAAAACTTTGTAACAGAACCTTAAAAATGATAAAAACCCACGAAGAAAATGCATTTTCTTCGTGGGTTTAGTTATTTAAATGGACTTTCACCTAACTCAAGAAGCATCCGCACCTTCAAACTGACTATTATAAAGCGAAGCATAGAAACCATCAGCTTTCAATAACTCTTCATGATTACCTTGTTCTACAATATCTCCGTCTTTCATGACAAGGATTAAATCTGCATCACGTATTGTTGATAATCTATGAGCGATAATGAAGCTTGTTCTACCTTCCATAAGGTTTTCCATCGCTTTTTGAATCAGTACTTCTGTACGAGTGTCAATGGAGCTTGTTGCTTCATCGAGTATTAATATTTTCGGATCCGCTATAAGGGCACGTGCAATTGTTAGTAGTTGCTTTTGTCCTTGGGATACGTTGCTTGCTTCTTCGTTTAGTTCCATTTGATATTTATTTGGTAATGTTTTTACGAAGTTGTGAACGTGAGCTGCTTTCGCTGCTTCAATTACTTCTTCGTCTGTAGCATCGAGTCTACCGTAACGTATATTTTCCATGATGGAGCCGTTAAATAGCCAAGTGTCTTGAAGTACCATACCAAACATGTTGCGCAGGTCTTCTCGCGTGAAGTCTTTTATATCGTGACCGTCGATACATATTGCACCGCTGTTTATGTCATAGAAACGCATTAACAGTTTTACAATCGTTGTTTTACCAGCTCCGGTTGGTCCGACGATTGCTACCTTTTGTCCAGGTTTAATGTTAGATGAGAAATTATTGATGATGATTTTATCTGGATTGTATCCAAATTGAACATCTTGGAAGGTAACTTCTCCTTGAACTTTTTGCAGCTTCACTGGATTTTCTGCTTCTGGTACTTCCTCTTCTTCTTCTAAAAATTCGAAGACTCTTTCTGCAGCAGCTGCAGTAGATTGAAGTACGTTCGCGATTTGTGCTACTTGAGCGATTGGTTGCGTAAAGCTTCTAACATATTGCACAAAGGCTAAAATGTCTCCAACTGCGATGGTTCTCTTTACCGCAAGCCACCCGCCTAAAATAGATACAGCGACGTAACCGATATTACCGATAAATGTCATAATCGGCATCATCATTCCAGATAAAAATTGAGATTTCCATGCGGAATGGTAAAGGGTATCATTTACATTTTCGAATTTTTTCACTTCTTCTTCTTCTTTGTTGAAGGCTTTTACGATATTGTGACCACTATAAATTTCTTCGACCTGACCGTTTACGTGTCCTAAATATTCTTGCTGGGATTTGAAGTATTTTTGTGATCGTTTTAC
The DNA here is from genome assembly GCF_008042285.1 of Bacillus sp. AR13-1. Classification (NCBI taxonomy): domain Bacteria; kingdom Bacillati; phylum Bacillota; class Bacilli; order Caryophanales; family Bacillaceae; genus Bacillus; species Bacillus sp. AR13-1. The sequence goes on along the minus strand of NZ_QNUA01000034.1, from coordinate 34,830 downwards.
GACTGCCATGATGAGAATCATCGATACTGGCAATATTAAAAGCGCCACTAATGTCATTTGCCAGCTGATTGATAACATCATGATAAGTACACCGATGATTGTAATAACGGATGTGATGATTTGCGACATACTTTGGTTTAAAGTTTGGCTCACCGTATCTACGTCATTTGTAATTCTCGATAATACTTCGCCGTGCGTTGTTTTATCAAAGTATTTCAGCGGCATACGGTTAATTTTTTCATCGATTTCTTTTCTGAAGTTATAAGATACTTTTTGAGCTACTCCAGAAATAATGTACCCCTGGATAATACCAAACACAGTGCTCAGTATATATAATCCAAGGAGTAAAATGACAATGTTTCCGATATAGGTAAAATCAATGGCCGCACCGGGTGCTCCTGATACTTTGCTTACGAGTCCTTCGAAAAGTTTTGTTGTCGCGTTTCCTAAAATTTTTGGACCAACGATTGTAAAGGCTGCACTGCCGATTGCGAAAAGGATAACGATTAAGATTGATAATTTATAGGGCTTCAAGTATTGAAGGAGTTTATTCATCGTTCCTTTGAAGTTTTTTGCTTTCTCAATCTTTCTCATGCCGCCGCCCATAGGACCGCCACCGCCACCGCCAGGACCAGGGCCGCTTTGTTTTCTATTTTCTATTTTTCTATCACTCATGATGACAACTCCTCTCTTGAAAGTTGTGATAAAGCAATTTGCTTATAAACTTCACAGTTTTCCATAAGCTCTTCATGAGTACCAGTTCCAATTATTTTTCCTTCGTCAAGTACAATAATCTTATCGGCATTCATGATTGTACTGATTCTTTGGGCAATAAGTAAAATAGTACTTCCTGTAATCTCATTGTTTAAAGCTCTGCGCAATGCTGCGTCTGTCTTAAAGTCAAGAGCTGAGAAACTATCATCGAATATGAAGATTTCCGATTTTTTCGTAAGAGCACGCGCAATAGAAAGTCTTTGTTTTTGACCACCGGAAACGTTCGTACCACCTTGTGATATTTCTGTGCGGAAGCTTTCAGGTTTCGCGTTAATAAATTCCATAGCTTGCGCGATTTCCGCCGCTTTTTTGAGTTCTTCTTCAGTCGCTTCTTTTTTACCATATTTTAAATTACTCTCGATTGTACCCGAGAAGAGAACTCCTTTTTGCGGTACATAACCAATTTTCTCTCTTAATTCCTTCTGAGATACTTCTCTAATATCCGTGCCATCTATTAATATTTGGCCACTTGTGACATCGTAAAAGCGTGGAATTAAGTTGATTAATGTTGATTTACCACTACCTGTACTTCCGATGAAAGCTGTCGTTTCACCAGGTTTTGCAGTAAAGGTGATATTGGAAAGCACATCTTCTTCTGCACCTGGGTATCTAAAGCCAACATTTTTAAATTCAACGTAACCTTTCTTGTCTGAAGCAAATGTTTTCGGCTCTTTTACATCACTAATGGTAATGTCAGTATCTAAAACTTCTGCGATACGTTGTGCGGAAACTGAAGCACGTGGAACCATAATAGATACCATTGAAATCATTAAGAAGGCCATGATGATTTGCATTGTATATTGCATAAATGCCATCAAATCACCAACTTGCATATGTCCCATATCCACTTGGTGTGATCCAACCCAAATAATAAGTACAGTAACGGCATTCATGATAAACATCATCATTGGCATCATAAATGACATTAAACGGCTTACAAATAAATTTGTTTTTGTTAAATCTTGATTTCCTTTTTCAAATTTCTTTTCTTCATGTTTTTGAGTATTAAAAGCACGAATAACTAGCATACCGGTTAAAGATTCACGAGTGATTAAGTTAATTTTATCTACTAACTTTTGGATACGCTTAAACTTAGGAATCGCGATGCTAAATAAACCAATGACTAGGCTTAAAATCGCAATTACCGCAACTGCGATAATCCATCCCATTGAAAGGTCTGTAGTAAGTACTTTAATAATGCCGCCGATACCTAAAATTGGTGCATAGAATACAATGCGAAGCATCATAACCATAAGTGTTTGAACTTGTTGGATATCATTTGTACTTCTTGTGATTAGAGATGCAGTGGAAAACTTATCAAACTCCGCATTCGAGAAGTTTGTAACTTTCCGGAATACTTTCTTTCTAAGGTCTCTGCCGAGTCCTGCAGCTACTTTTGCAGCAAGTAAACTCACGATAACGGTAGCTGCCATACTTACTAAGGATAAAAGTAGCATTTTCCCGCCGGAAGTAAGGATGAAATTGGATTGAAGCTTATCTATATTGATACCGATCTTTTTATACTCATTCTCAATGAATGAAACGGCTGATTGAGTTATCATGCTGCCTGGCATATTCTTAAACTTTTCATCTGCCTTTTCTTTCATTGCATTGATTTGATCTTGAGGAAGTTTCGCAATGATTGCAAAAGGATCTGTATTTGGCGGAAGTTTCGCTGGTGTGTTGTTGTCACCTGTCGCAGCAGGAGAGAAAGCAGATGAGCCACCTTTTTCAATTCCTTGTGTAATTAACATTGGTTTCCCAAAGATATCGTTAAGTTCGTTAATTATTTTTTTATCTTCTGTATGTAACTTATAAAGTGGCTCTTTATCAAGCTGCGGATAATCTTTTAAGTCATTTTTTAGTTCACTTTGAGAGAGGCTGTTCTTATCTAAATGTACATAGTTGTCAGCAACTTTTTTCTTCTCATTTTCATTCATAAAGAGCGTAAGTTTATCCATTTCACTTTTACGAATAACCTCAGGTACTGCATTTTCTAGACCTTTTTGTTGAATCCCTACATTGACAATGTTAGACATGTAGTCTGGCAGTGATAGATCGCATACTGCCTGTACAGTTAAAAGACATACAACTGCAATGATGGAAGCAATAAATGGTTTTAAATGTTTGATGATCTTTAACATTTAGTTCATCTCTCCATTTTCTTTGTCTAATTTTTTTAGTTTTTACTCCGCTTCTCTCCTTTATTCTTCGTATTCTCAGTAATTCATTCTAGCAGCTCTTTACGTATTTTCGACTACAGATTAATTTTATGACTATATGAAGATATGATGCACCGAAAATAGGCTCTTTTTTTCAAAAACGTTTTTTATATTCGGCAAATTAGCAGTAATAGACTTACCTTTGATCAAACATGTTTATAAACCAACATAACGTACAGGAAATCGACTTTTCTCTTGTCGAAATTTACTTAGCATACAGTGGTCATATATTTTCAAGAATAACGGAAGAATATATAGAAAATGCTACGATCAACTTAGGGGGGACAACCTTGTTCAATCAAATAGTAAAAGCTGTACCCAATTTATTTACGATTGGAAATTTATTGTGCGGTGTTTTTTCAATTACCATGAATATGAGTGACTATTTGGAAGTAGCCTCCATTTTTATTTTCTTTTCAGCTGTTTTAGATCTCCTTGATGGAAGAATTGCGAGAAAATTAAAAGTGAACAGTGAGTTTGGTGTACAATTGGATTCCTTAGCTGATATTGTTAGTTTCGGAGTTGCTCCTGCACTTTTATTTCATTCGATAGCAACACCATCTATTTTAACTTCTTTGGCATTTATCCTTTTCCCAACGATGGGTGCTTTAAGATTAGCTAAATTTAGTGTAAAACCAACCATTGGATATTTTAAGGGATTACCTATTCCAGCTGCTGGATTACCATTGGCCGGTATGGGATTGTTTTCATATAGCAATGCATGGATTACATTAATCCTCGCTCTCTTAATGGTAAGTCCAATTAGGTTTAAAAAACTTTAATTGGGATCCCGTCTATCGCTTTAATTTCATTTGTGGAACGGTTCGCTAATATCCATCAAGTTGAGGGTTTTGATGTTATTCATCATTTTACGAATGCAGCGATGGGACAGACTTTAAAGAGCTTACCTATTGTAATTGCTCATAATAGATTGTGAAATTGAATAGCCTCCAGTTTTTGAGGCTATTGTTTATATTTCTGATATGTATTTCCGCCTCTATATTGAACGAATCCACCTTTCTTCTCTAATACCTCAAACGATAAAAATGCTCTTCGTTGCTATAAAGGGAAAAAAATTTTCGTTTTGTGGGTTATCTATTTTCTTAGCTTGATAACGATGTGGTGGTACCCCTTGTTTAAAAGAACTCCTACCTCCCAAAATACTTAGTTACGCCCAAATAACATAACAAAAAGACTAGGAAATCACTCCTAATCTTTTTGTTTATTACTATTCCATTGCCCCAGCAACATTATAATCATTTAAATCTAATTCAATCGGTTGCCCTAACGCAAGTTTCGCAAGTTCTGATCCTAAGTATGGACCTGCTGTTAATCCTGAAGCACCTAATCCGTTTGCAATGAGTATGCCTTCAAAATTAGGGAGTGGGCCAATAACAGGTAAGAATCCTGGCGTAAATGGCCTGAAGCCAACTCTAGTTTCAAGCATTGTACCATCTTCTAAACCAGGCGCTACTGTTAACGCTTTATGGAATACTTCATGTAAACCACCAGCTGTTACACGGTGATCGAAACCAATATCATTCTCATGCGTTGCACCAATTACAACATGGCCATTCTCAAATGTTAAAATATATTGATCGTTCGGCGGCATAACAACTGGCATATTTTCTGTTGCTGTATTTTCCATTTGCAAATGAACAATTTGTCCTTTTTGGAACGTAACTAAGAAATTAATTCCTAATGGATTCAAGATTTCGTTCGCCCATGCGCCTGCAGTTACCATTACCTTTTCCGCTACAATTGTTTCGTCATTTACTTTAACTCCCGTAATATGATTCCCTTCACGGACTAATACTGCATCACCTTTTATGAAAGTTGCACCATGTTTTTTCGCAGCGCTTATTAATGCGTTGCGTAATAATCTTCCATTTACTCGTGCAGCGCCACTAATATGAACAGAACTATATTCTTCCGATAATGCTGGGAATAATTTTTTCGTTTCTTCAGCTGATAAGCGAGTGATTTCACCAATCTCTGGTGCATCTTCACGGCGTTTATACGCTCGCTCTTCCATTTGATCTAGTTTTTTCTCATCAGTATGTAAACTAATTGCACCTACACGGTTGTAACCTGTATCCGTTTCACCGTCTTCTTCTAATTGCTGAATTAACGAAGAATAGTAACGTGCACCGCCTTTAACGATTTTATACCATGCTTTATTACGACGTTGCGACAGCCACGGACAGACAATACCTGCTGCTGCATCAGTTGCTTGACCTAAATCTTGACGATCTACAATAGTAACCTTCGCACCAGCCTTAGCAAGATGATAGGCAGTAGATGCCCCTAAAATTCCAGATCCAACTACAATATACGATTTCATTTCAAACACCTTTTCTCTTTTGCTAATTATTTAAATATAAGAACATACTTTAGTATACTGAAAGGAATCCTTTTTTCAATGTGCAAAGTGTAATTAATTGTTGCATCATTGTGACGTTCCTAATCATTATTTTTTCTTCTTACGGAATAATTCAATTGTTTTATAGCCTTGTGAAAGGATTTCAATCATTTTCTCAAGACGTTTATCGCGTGTTTTTTCTTGTTTCACAGAAAATAAATTACGTGCCCAATCTTTTTGATAACCAGGAGTTAAACTTTGATAAAACTTAAGTTCAGCTGGATGATTAGCCAATAATGCTTCAACATCTTGAATACGGTCTGCATAATCAGCAACACATTGACTCGCTGCAGGTGTTTTCTTCGCTTTTTTCTTTTCACGTTTTAAACCTACAACTGTAAAGACATCATCCATACTTACCATTCGCGCAAATTTAATTTCACTTTCCCCCACATATCCATCATCTCCAACGTTTAATGCCGGAAACATCTCATCACGGTGAATAAACGTACTGTAACGAGCATTACCTTTTTTCGGATATGCGAAAAACACGTAACCTTTTTCAATTAGTAATTCTTCATTACTAATAATAAAATTCGTTTGTTTCACCATTTCATCAAGTGTTTCAACAAAAATAAAAATAGCATCATGTTCTTTTGAAAATGAGGTTTCTTTACCTGTGAAAATGTCATAATCACTTGGTTCGTTAATTACGACCATATTTGTATACTTATTTAGTTTCAATTTATCAATAACTGACATTATAATCTTCCTTTGCATCCAATATTCATTTTATATACTTCTTTATACTGTTCTAGTGTATTATATCTATTAAGAAAATTAAACTTGAAATCGTATCATTCTGTTTCAATAGACCATAATTTTTTACTATAAGTAGTGGTTTTATGCCGTATGTAATCCGAGATGAAGGGCTAGTTTTGCAAGGAGATAATCTTTCATACATATGAAGAAGCTGAGGAAACGTTAAAAACGTTAACTATACCGCAGTTTCCGAAACATATTAGACGAAAACCATTTAAACCAAAAATAATAAAAATAGCCGATTCTGAATAAGAACCGGCTATTTTTATATTCACAACTCAATAGCAAATAAAGTATATAAAAGCTCTTTATATTGATTTTCTGTAATTTCACGCTTCGTTTTTTCTCCATAAATAATTTCAGTTAAAATAGTATTCGTTAATGAGACATGGCCAAAGTTCGTCAATTTTACTGCAATGGGTCCTTTATTGAAAATAGATTTCTCATCTTCTATCACTCTTCTTTGAACATCGTTTACTACTGTCTCATCAATAATATGTTTATAAAAAGCATGACAAACTTTCCATTCTCCATCAACATCTATTCTTTCTAGAACATAGTTTCCTTTACTCGTATCTTTTTGTCTTACTCGATACGAACCGTTTTTAGAAGAAACAAGTTCGCCAGTAAACGGTACTGGCACAAGAGGTACTAATGAAGCAATACCTACATCAATTAAGTACCTTACGTTTTCGTAATTTAAAATAATTGTTATATGCCCATCTTCAAGTGCCCAAGCGTTTATATCATTTTTATATACGGTACCTAGTGCGAGTTGTACATCATAACCACTATCTTTTAAAAAATAGTAAAAAAGAGTATTTAATTCATAACAAAGCCCACCTCGAGAACTAGTTAAAATTTTCTCTTGTAAGTTTTTCATAGAAATTGTATTCGCATTACTTGCTATTACATTTAAATTCTCAAACGGGATTGTGTGGGCAAATACAAAGAGTATTGTACTTAATTCTTCAAATTTTATTTCAGTACGTTTTTCAAGGTTTAATCTTGTGAAAAGTTGATCTTGTAACTTTGTCATATTCAGCACCCCTTAATAAGTTATAAATTAAAATAATATATGCTGATTGTAAATTTGAAGGGATATAGTAACAATGTACATTTGCAGTTACTGTACCGGTACAAAATTTAAATTTGAAAAACATATTTATATAAAAATACAAATAAGAGGCACCTTCACGGATGCCTCTTTCGAATTACATTTTATATCTTTATTTCAATGAGCTTAATTTTTCAATTGCTTGTTGCTCAGTTGCTAAGAAAAAAATATCCTTACCTTTATTACATTCATAAATGAAATCTTTTAGGCTTTTACTAGTGTACATAGAAAAATCCCCGATGATAGCAATTTTCACGCTGTAATTAATAAACTTTTGAAGAATATCACCCGCAAGACGTGTTTTTAAGTCAAAGAAACTTTCACTTATTAATGATTTATTGATAGCAATCCGCTTTGAATCCGCTTCATATTGAACTGTTGCCATGAGATCTAATGCAGATTGAACGTCGGATATTAATACTGTATCGTTTCTGACGACGGCAATATTTATTCCGCCAATTACTACTTTCTTTATTTCCATAGTCTCACCCCTCTATAATTTATAAAGTATATATTAAACATGCTGTGTAGATCTTCATTAACACACATAAATGATTTGCCCCTGGCTCGATAACCTCTATTTCATCGTAAATAAATATTGTTTTAAAACTTCTCATACGGTCAATGAAATTAAGGGTAATCTATCTTTTTACTATTTTTGGAAATTTATCTCTCCACAATAACTTAATAAATTATCAAAAGAAGTAATCTCGGCATATGGTTTAGTATCGGTATTATTCTTAATCATATTAGGATTGAACCATATGCCCTTTATATTTGCATTTTGACAACCAGCAATATCCTTTTCTAAGTCATCTCCAACAAATAGTACATCTTCTGATTGTACATTTAGCTTATTTAATGCTAATTCAAATATGAGTTTGTCAGGTTTACTAAATCCCGCTTCTTCAAAAATAATGATTGTATCAAAATAACGATTCAAATTCGTGTTAATTATTTTTTCTTTTTGCCTCTGAGTTGAGCCATTTGTTATAATTCCAACTTTAATATGTGACTTTATAGTATTTATGATATTAATAGTTTTTTGGTTTATAGAAAAACATTTCGGGAAATTATTATTCCAAAAGTCTTGAATGTAATTGCGTGGTAATCTATATTTCGGTGGGAATTCATCAAAAAACGATTCCAAAACCTTTACTTTATCACTATGACCATAGCTTTTTTTATCATATCCCTTGAATTTCTGTAACATTTCGTTTTTTACTGCATGTTGTTCAACATCCCCATAAAACTCCTCTAAAATAATGGAAAACAGTTTATCTACTGCCTTATCCCTATCAAGTAACGTATCATCTAAATCAAATAGCATAGCTTTATAACTCCTCAAATAATTTCACAACCTTTCTCACATGATTTAAATAATCCCTTGTTCGCACCTTAGGCCTTTACTAAATTAGCAAAAAAACTACAAAGTTTGTGGCGTACGCTCTAGAATTTCGCTGGCCTCTTTTATATTTAAATTCATCTCCCTTTCCCCTTCTAGTAAAGTATCGAAAGTATATTATCAAACAGTTAAAAAAAACTACATACAATTTACATTATTATACATTATTTTTTTGTAAATATTAATCGTTCAGCTTTTTATATGATAAGTTTTTTCAAGCACACAAATATTTCTCCATAAAAAAGGAATATGGGTAATAATCCTTTTTTACGGAGAATACACAATCTTGAAAAGGGAGTTAATACGTTAAACGTCCTATGAAGTTTCCTACTGTATCTCCACATAAACTCCAGATAGTAAGGCTATAATGACTACCAGAGGTGATATTATGAAAAACTATCATATTCTCGTGGTAGAAGACGATCAAGAAATTCAGGAATTAATTAAACAATTTTTAATGACACAACAGTATACAGTTGTAGTTGCATCAGATGGATTAGAGGGTATGACACAATTTAATAAGCAATCCTTTGATTTAATTCTTCTAGATGTAATGATGCCCAATCTTAATGGATTTGAAGTATCCAAGATGATTCGAAGTCAGTCAAACGTACCAATTATTATGCTAACTGCATTGGAAGAAGAGGAAGATCAAATGAAAGGGTTCGATCTTGGAATCGATGATTATATAACAAAACCCTTTTCGTTTCATGTTTTGATTAGACGAGTCGAAGCTGTACTTAGAAGAAGTTATGATAAAAATGTAAATAATCATTTGGTATTTAAAGAAGTGCGTATCGATGTTGATGCATATAGAGTATATGTAAATGACGTTGAAATTTTATTAACGACAAAAGAGTTTGAAATTCTACAACTACTATTTCAAAATGAGAGAAAAGTACTCACAAGAGAAAATATCGTAGAAAAAGTTTGGGGGTACGATTATTTTGGAGAAACACGAATAATTGATACACATATTAAAAACCTACGTAAAAAGTTAGCTATCCCTTATATTAAAACAATAAAGGGTATTGGTTATAAAATTGATGAATAGTATTGTGAAAATCATGAAGATGAAGCAAATTACTTATAAACTCTTTATGACTACCTCTCTCATTTTGTTATCCTTTGCAGTATTGATTTATTTAACTTTATACTTCTTTCTCCCTACGTTTTATGAGCAATACAAAACAGATCAACTTCAAACAGGGATAAAAGAAATCATTGATAAATCTAAAGATCTTACGTTTCAAGATGCGATACCACTTTTTGATGAATATGCAAAAAAAAATAATGCGATGCTTTATCTTCAAAATAATGAGGGAATAATTAAATACTCTCCTTCATTTTCTTTTACTCAAAATGGTTCGCAAACAACAGTAGTTACTAGAGCCACACGGTTCGAGAATGCAGGTACCCTTAGTAATTCATATAACGTTACGAAACCAATTCAATTCCAAGATGGTAGTTTAACGCTTATAGTCTTTGCTACATTTCAACCAATTGATGAAGCTTCACAGGTTTTAGTACGCTTTCTCCCCTATATTAGTATCATTGTACTCATAATTGGTGTAGGGAGTGCTTATTTCTATTCCAGGTTTATTACAAAACCACTTATTTATATTAATGAGGGTGCACAAAAGATGGCAAATTTAGATTTCTCCGAAAAAATTGAGGTTCGCTCTACAGATGAGTTAGGAGAATTATCTAATAGTTTGAATGACATGTCTATTAACTTACAACAAGCTATGTTTGATTTAAAAAAAGCAAATCAACAATTAAAAAATGATATTGAAAAAGAACGAGAAATAGAAACAAAACGCAGAGAGTTTTTTGCGATTGTAGCACATGAATTAAAGACCCCTCTTACTGTAATGAAAGGATACTTAGAAGGGATGATATACAATATTGGCCCTTATCAAAATCGTGATCAATATTTAAAGAAAAATCATCAAATTATTGAAAGTATGGAACAATTAGTTCGTGAAATTTTAAGCATGTCGAAATTAGAACAACACACCTTTAAACTAAAAGTAGAAGAAGTTAATCTTTCGAAGTTAATAGATACAATCACAAAAGATCTCGAATTTTTTGCTTCTCAAAAAAGCATCCAAATAATAAAAGAAATTGATTCTGATCTTTCTGTTTATACAGATCGTGTTCTTTTTGAAAAAGCATGTAAAAATATTATCCATAATGCGGTTATGTATTCACCACATAATGAAAAAGTCTATATAAAGTTAAGTGAGGATTCTAAACAAGGTCAAATCAAAATGCAAATTATGAATACAGGTGTCAATATTAAAGAAGAGGATATACAACAAATTTTCAAACCATTTTATCGAATTGAAAAATCAAGGAATCGAAATACTGGAGGAAGTGGTTTGGGGCTATATATTGTTAAACAAATTCTTGAAACGTTAGATATAAAGTATTCTATAAAGAATATGGAACGTAGTGTACAATTTAGCATGAACATTCCATTATCTAAACAAAAAACAAACAAACTCCCCTCTTAGTAGGACGAGTTTGTTTGTTTTTTGTAATTTTAGTATTGATATTTTTCGAGTTACTTTTTAAGCAATATTGGGATTAGCTTTTTTACCAATCCACATACCTAAGCCCACCATGCCAAGCCAACAGCAAATTGCTAACATAAACATCAATCGTTGTACGGATAACCCTTCAATCTGCATTTGACCCTTCCCAACAATTGTTTGGAAAAGTTGCGACCATTCGACATCGTAAAACACCCCTACTCCCACAATCACAATCAATGTAAAAAATTGTAAAAATATATTCCCCATATTTCTCCATGTTGTGTAAATGAGTAAAGAAAGCTCTCTATGTGTAGCATTCACCATATATACTTTCATATTATTTTGAGAAGAAATACTATTAATGGCATAGCTTCCAAATGTAACGCTAAGGACTATAAATATTGGAGAATAAAACCCGAATATCATGATTAAAGTACTTACTAAAAACAAATGGATTGGATTAACTTTCTTAGCAGCTTTGATATCTAAAAATATGGACATCAAAATCCCTAATAGGTATGGTCCAACTACAATGAAAATACAGGTTAACATGTTATAGAAAGTAAAACTATAAAAAATACCCATCAAAAATAAATATCCATTTCCTAATCCAAGTAAAAATGATTCTGCCTTTAAGCGGATTGGTAAAGAAGATGAAAGTTTATGAAAGAACTTTCCTTTCAACAAACTCAAAAACATGAAACAAATAAGCGCTATAGAAAGTAGAAAAAAATAAAAAATATATTGTTCATTATTTATGTTACGACTTGTTCGAATCAAAAGAATAAGCATTGAGACAAAAAGAAACTTTCCTACAACCGATACGATGGATATAGGTAAAAGCCCTTTGGCTAACTCTGTTCTCGGCATTTTTTTTATAGCAAAAAGGATACTGATTAAACAAATCCCATATATGCATGTTATCAGCGGCGGCGATAAAAAACTAATCGCTAACAAAACGATTATTAGTAAAAGAAAAACGATACCAATAATAATCGCTTGTTGATTTTTATTATAAACCTTTCCCCCGCCTTCCACATGTAGAAACAATAAAGTACTCGTCATGGTAGAAATTGTACTAACTGCAAAACCAGAAACTAACGCACTTATTTCTAGCCATCTTGAACTCCATCCAAAGAAAGTAACACTAAGTAATGATACTATCAGAATAGAAACAGTCCAATATAAGGAGCGGTGAATCCCAGCCTTATTCACAATAGGTATCCAGATAAACACACCCGTCATATAAGTTGTATAAAACAGGATTGATGGCCAGTATCCCTCAAAGCCTTTCGAAATCTGTAATCCATAAACAATGTAAATAAGCATGGGTGTAAAGATAGTCGTTATTAGTAGACTAAATGTAGTTATACTTTGCACCACAAGTCTTTTTTGCTTTGTCGTATGTATCGTATAACACCTCACTTAAAATGAAATCAGTAGTTGTTATTACTTATTCTGTCCGGAACGAGGTTGTTATATATGCGCAATCCAATTGAAATTCCCATTACGAGGTAAACTCAATCTAAATCCACATTAAATTAAGTGGCGTGCAAAAAAGATGGATTTTGTGATTCTTATAAATAAAATTAATGGATATATTCAAAACCTTAATCATAAATGGAACAAATGTGTTACTTAGATTGTCTATTACGTATAAAAAAGGTGCTTTTGGTAGTTCTCTCATTTTGTAATGCAAGAAACACAAGATGAGTGCTATCCTGTGCATTTGTTAATTGTATAGGTATGTAAAATACCTATACAAAATCCATATATTCTTGAAAGAGGTTGAAAATGTATGATAGTTTCAAAGAAGTTTTTTCACATCGCACATTATAAAAAGATGCTCCCTGTAGTATTACTTTCATGTGCAACGCTTATAGGCTGTTCCAATAGTAATATTCAATCCGCACCACCGAAACAAACCAAACAAGAAAATACAAGTAATCATTCTTTTGTAAAGCTGGAAAAAGAATATGATGCTAAACTTGGTATTTATGCATTAGACACAGGTACGAATCAAACCGTTACTTATCGTTCAGATGAACGGTTTGCATACGCATCTACCCACAAAGCCCTTGCTGTGGGAGCACTGTTACAAAAGAAATCAATAGAAGATTTAGATCAAAGAATTAAGTATACTAGCAAAGATCTTGTGAATTACAATCCAATTACTGAAAAATATGTAGATACAGGTATGACTCTGAAAGAGCTTGCGGATGCTTCCATTCGATATAGTGATAATACTGCACAAAATCTTATTCTTAAACAATTAGGTGGGCCAAGTGAATTCAAAAAATCACTGAGAGAAATAGGAGATACTGTCACAAATCCTGAACGTTTTGAACCAGAATTAAACGAAGTGCAGCCAGGAGACACTCGTGATACTAGTACCCCAAAGGCATTAGCTACTAGTCTTCAAGCATACGCGCTAGGCGATATACTTTCAGTTGAGAAACGGAACTTTTTAATAGATTTGATGAAAAGAAATACAACGGGGGACAACTTAATTCGTGCTGGAGTTCCAGGAGAATGGGAAGTAGCCGATAAGACCGGCTCTGGGTCTTATGGAACAAGGAATGATATTGCAATCATTTGGCCACCAAATAAAAAGCCAATTATTCTTGCGATACTTTCTAATCATGCGAAAGAAGATGCGAAATACGATGATAAACTTATTGCAAATGCAACTAAAATAGTGTTAGACGCTTTAAAAGTAACAAATAAATCATAGTAATGAATTTAAGCTGCTCCTACTTTACGGCACATATAGTTTTAAATACTTGTACTTAATCTAAACGCTAAGAAATGTAAGCGTGTTTTCAGGCAAAGAAGGAGGCAAAAGCCTCCCTCTTCTCCTAATCGAACTCTCATCCCATTCCTAAAGAAGACGACGCCACATCGTAGTGGTCTTTCAAGTTCGAATCTCCTATTTAGAGTTAATATTTTACGTTTCCTTTCATCTTCAACCATTCTAATGCTCAATCATATTACGCATATTTTTAGATTTTCCATTTGTAGCTATATTAATCGAGACATTTAAATCTAATTCTTTATTTTGAAGGGATATCCCCCCCTCTTTTTTATATCGTTTCCACAATTTGGAATTCTGCCGATATAAGGAATGTGATAACTGATACGTGTCAATCCCTCTTTCGATTCCTTTTCGGTACGTTTTTTTAATTTCTTTTTCAACTTGGTCCTCTGCAATTTTTTTAATATCATTTACAGGCATAGAATTTATTAATTGAAAAATATCAGCATCGAAATGGATGTTCATAAGCATACGTAACTTTCCATTTTTAATAAAATGCTTTGTATCTATCTTTGGATTTTTTAATACTATATGTCCAATGATTTTCTTGTTAAATTTTAATAGTAATGGAGCTCGTTTGGTATTTTCATCCGTCCATCGAACCCCAGCAATATCATGGCTGTTTAAATGATTTATATAGGATTTATCGTTTATAAAACCATAACCACTAAATTTTAACATTGGAAATGATGTATGTCCTTTTTTCCAATATGTTTTAGTCGTAGCTAAGAATGGAATGCGAGTTGTCATCCCAGGTTCATAATAATTTCTTTGGAATTTATATAAAGGTAAAGGATCTATTATTGTATATTGCTTGGTTATCTCTTTTGGTAAATTAATGATTGTATATAATTGAGAAATATTTAATATATTATTGTTCGCTAATATATTTTCTAAAGGCTCCTTAGTTCCAAATATCCACATAGTATCTCGAAATTGAAAAAACCGAGAAAAAAAATCATTAAATTGATTTAAGTCACCATGTTTTAGAAATCTCTCTGTTACAACAATTGTTTTGAGATGCTCCCATGAGATTTCTTGTTGAGCACCCTTATAAAAATCAAATGCTGCCTCATCTAAAATGGGGCCTTTTCCCTTTCCGATATAGGCCTGGCTGTAATTACGGGTAGTGCTCCCTTCTTGTTTAGCTATGTTAGAAAAATTAATAAATTGCGGACGGATGATATAGTTATTATCTTTAAAATCGATACCTAGACTATTTATATACAAAACGTGATGCAACTCTCTTTGATCCCAACACCCTGTTAGAAACGTACACATCATAAAAAGAAATATAACTATTCTTTTATTTTTCTTCATCGGTACTCTCTCTTTTCCTTGTATTATCTTGCGTATGCAATTCTTTAGGTCTTTTTTTCATATACGTGAAAGGAAGTCTAAATGTGGCTGCTAACATACTTTTAAACACAGGGGGTGAATATGGTGTAAAGAATGGAACTCCAAAAGAGCGTAAATTTACTACATGTATCACCATCACAAGGACACAAAAGATAAATCCTACTATGCCTAATAAAGAAGATACTAAGAATACTACATACCGCAATATACTTATTATTCCTGTTACTGACTGATTAGTTAAAGCAAATGTCGAAACAACCGAGATTGCTATTATAATGACCATAGATGCTGAAACAATTCCTGCACTAATAGCAGCTTGTCCAATAATTAATCCCCCTACAACAGATAATGTTTGACCGAATACGGCAGGAACACGCAATCCTGCTTGTCTCAAAATTTCAAATAAGGTCATCATAATTATCCCCTCTAAAGGAGCTGGAAAAGGAATCCCTTCTCTTGATAAGCTTAATGTAGCTAGCAACGTATAGGGAATCTGATCTGGATGATATGTAATTAGTGCTATCCAAATTCCTGGAAGAAATATAGAAATTGCTATCCCCAAAAGACTTACAAGTCGTACAAAGCTACCGAATATGTAGAAAAGATCTTGATCTTCAGATGTATTCACAAAAAAAGGAAATGTAACTGGTGCAATTGTCGCTGTTGGTGACCCTTCAACCAGTAAAATAAAACGCCCATATAGCAAACAATTCACAGTATAATCAGGGCGCCCTGTATATTCAACTAAAGGAAATACACTAAATTGATTGTTTGTGATTAACTCTTCAATTTGTGCACTTGAAACAACCCCGTCTATTTTAATTTGTCTTAATTTTAATCGAACTTGATTAATGATATCTTGGGATGCGACATCTTTTAAATACAGGAGTGCTACTTTAGTTTGTGTTCTTTCTCCAATAATAAATTCTTCATAACTAAGAGAACTCGTTTTTAGTCTTTTTCTAATTAATCCTATATTTGTGTTTAACTCTTCAACAAATCCATCACGTCCACCACGAATGGTCATCTCTGTATTTGTTTGTTCAACCGATCTGGTAGGTATTTGGGCAATATCAACTATATATCCATGTTTAGATTCTTCAAAAATAATAAGGAGGTTACCTTCAAATATAATCTGAGAGATAGTTTCATTCGAATTTACCATATCTAATTTCTTTACTGATAACTGGGGAATTAATGTTGAGAGGTTAAACTCTTCTATTGAATTACTTGAAAGCTCTTTGCAAACATGGGATGATGTGGCTTGTTTTAATTTTGTATTGTCAATTAAGTTTTGACAATACATAAACAATACTGAATTCCTTTTTTCTTTCTCATCCAATTCACGCTTTATTACTTTTACATCGTTGCATCCTTCAAACCACTCTAGTATTATCTTCTCATTTATTTCTACTTGTTTGTTCATCTACGTTGTCTCCTTCAAACTCAGCAACCTTATATAAAATACATCCCCATACTCTTTTAAGAGCTTTTCTTAAATTTAGCAACCCATACAAACACTATTAGTAAGATAGAAAACAAAAATAGCCCTAAAGCTGAAACTGGTAAAATAATTTGAGATACAAACCAATAGAAACTAGAGTCACTGATGGGTAGTATACTTATTAATAAAATACATGAAAGTATTGCAAACATAATCCCATTTCTCGTTTTTTGATTTGTAATTGATAACAAATCTGGTATAAGAAAAACAACAAGTGATAGACGAATAAAGATCCCTACAAGCCACTGATACACGGAGAGAAAGTCTAAATTTTCAATGTACCTTCCTATTGACACAAGTCTCCATTCTTCAAATGCCGGATACCGTTGGTTTGCTGCTACGAAAGGTCCAAATTCTATAATAGCTGCCATAACTGGGCCTATTGTGATACCGATAATAACCATTCCCAAAGCGATCAGTTGATATAATTTGACTTTTGAACAAATGTGATGCTGTAAGAAAAGAATAAAAATCAACTCTAAAAATCCTGCTGCAGGATAAACCATTCCCTTTAATACTGGCTTCATTCCATTTTCCATCATTGGCTGAAGTAAAGAATAATCTTTATGCGGAACATTTGCAAACATTACAAAAAAACCAAGTAGAAATACAATAGGTAACAAAACACCTGTTGTAAGTGCAATAGATTGAATTCCTCTTGTAGCATTATAGAGACAAATCATTGAAAAAAGTATTCCTAATACAAAGTGAGGTGTTTCTGGTAAATAAAAAGAGAAAAAAGTTAATGTTTCTTTTAGTGCAACGACACCAATTGTTATTAAATAAATCACAACTATGAATATGATTGGATATACACTGAGTTTCCCAAAATTATTTTTTAACCACGAAAACAAGTGTTCATTTTTTATGTTTCTATATATGATGAATATTAATGAAATCCAAATCAAGTATATAATGCTTACTAATATGATAGAGATCCACGAATCTCTACCTGAGGTATCTAATAACATAGGAATCATAATGACATGATTAATTATCCCAATACTACCAATGAGTATCATAGAAACTTGAAATAAAGTAATTGTTTGCTTAGTCATACATACCACCATATTTTGTAATGAATAAATATTACATAGTATAACTGATACATTGCATCTTTATTCCAAATGGTTAGTGCTTAGAGCCATGGACAATTAAACGCTCTTATTTATAAAATCTATCACATGAGATGTAAGCTAGTTCCTTTTTACAGATAAATAATTAAACGGGACAGTATTTAGATCATACACCTAAATACTGTCCCGTTTTTTATATGCAATTCTTCAATGATATAGTAAACCGATCATAACAAAAAGAACCTGTAGAATATACTACAAGTTCTTTTTCAAAAATTGTTAAAAAGGGAATAACAAACTATCTTAACATTCAATACAGGGAGACCATTTTAATTATGGCTTGGTTATATTGTATATCAAATATAAATATTTGAAGAAACTAATTTCGAAAATTATGTGAATTAAAAAACTAGGGTGTTTATATTAAATTTCGTTTACTACCAACTTCTTTTTACTTAAATAGACTGCACGGTCTGATTTTTTAGCAACTTCCTGTGAGTGCGTCACAACAATAATACATTTATTTTCTTTATGTGCAAGTTCTTGAAACAGTTCTATTATATCCATTGCCGTTTCTTCGTCGAGGTTTCCTGTCGGCTCATCCGCAATCAGTAAATCAACATTACAAGATAACGCTCGAGCGATTGCAACACGCTGCTGTTGCCCGCCACTTAGTTGCAGAACATTTCGTTTCGCTTCTACTTCTGTAAGTCCTACTTTCTCTAATAATTCTAATGCCCTTGCCGTTTTATTTTGCACTTTAACACCTGTAATTTCCATTGCTGTTAAGACATTTTGAAGAGCACTCATATAGGTAATCAAATTATAAGATTGGAAAATTACCGATACATTTTGATTACGGTACCGATCCAAACCAATTTTTCGAATATCCTTTCCATTAAATAGTACATAACCATTTTTAGGTATATCTAGCCCACAACCTAAGCTAAGCGTAGTGGTTTTACCAGATCCGGATGGTCCTAGAATCGTGTAGAAATGTCCTTTTTGAAAAGAAAAGTTAACATTTTCTAGTATCGCTACTTTTTTTCCGTTACTTTCATAATAATAATCTAAGTTTTTAAATTGTAAAATCGTCTCCATATCGAGCCTCCTTATTCATCTTTTAAAAGAATTTGTTTTGGATTCAGGCGTAGAATAGATAATGCTGGAAGAAGCGTTGCTAATATAGCAATAGCTAGTCCAATCCCCCCCATTTTCCCTACATCTTCGCCTTTTACACTTACATTAATTTTATCAATTGGATCCTCTTTTTGATTTTGTACAGTTCCACCAGGTCCAGCTACCATTACAGTTCCATTTTGTGAGGTGTTTGTTTCTTCTCCTGCTGTAGCAATTTCACTCGAAAGTAAATTATTCCCTATGAATTGAGAAATTTTTGCTCCTGTTGTTATGGATAATCCAAATGCTAAAATAGCGATACATACTACTTCTACTACGAACTGCGCCATCAGTTTCCACTTTTTCTCTCCAATGGACAATAGAATCCCCATTTCCTTACGACGTGCTTTAATCGATAACATAATGATTAACCCTAAAATAATCGCACCTGCAATTGATACAATATAAATAATCATTTGAGAAGTTGATGAGATATTTTCGATAGGCCCAATCATTTGTTTATACAACGAATCATGTGCATCTAATTTATAATAATTAAAATCAATATCAGATTTTTTTGCTTCTTCTTTAAATGCTTCAATGTTTTGTGGATCTTTCAAGAAATACACGACTTGAATGCTACTTATACCTTGATCTATTTCTAATTTTTTCATAGTTGAATGCGGCATATATAGTTTATTAGCTGGATCCATTATAGGAGGAGCTTGTTGCCCCATTGCTTGCTCATTCGTTTCGTAAATACCGATAATTTCAACCTCCAGGGTTTCCTTCTTATCCCCTGATTGCACTTTAACTTTGTCTCCTACTTTCAAGTTGTTTAATTCCGCTAATCGTTTTTCCATTAAAGCTACATTCTGATCTTTCATCTGTTCTGTAATTGGTTTCCCATCAGTGATTTTACTTTTTCCATTCTTAAAGCTTTCTTGTAATGCAGTTTTGCGAACTCCCTCAATCATAAAAGAAGAATTCATATCTATTTCTGTACCGGAGCCTGAACCGCCTCGTACAGCCGCCATTCCCGCCTTACCTTTTCCTTCTTCTTCTCCTTCTGAAGCTCCTACTAGTTTAAGTCCGTCAGAAATTCCGAGAGTGCTAGTTATGTAATTATAGTCTTTTACATACTTTGACTTCGCTAATTGATCTGCTTCTTTTGTATTAAGCTTCGGTGGATTAGGCATCTCTCCAGTTTCCCTAGCTTGTTGACCTAATTTGTCAAAATCAAGACTTAAAGTAACATCTGCACCGAGTTTTTTTCTTGCTGCATCAGCAGCTTTTTTTGATGCATTTTGGATTGTGAATCCTGCCAACACCAAATTTGTAACAATTAGGAAAATCGCCATCAAAATTAATGATGTTCCTACTCTTTTTTTCATACTGAGAATTGCTCGTTTCATAAAGTTCATTTTTTCTTACCTCCTTGATAACTTGTATTCTATATAGGTTATCTAGAGTCTATATGGAGCTAATCGGTAGTTTATCTAGAGATATAAGGAGTTTATGTGTAGTTATTCATTGACCTGGTCAAGAAAGATCGGAACACATATTCAAAAACGTAATCGTTTTTGAATATTGGCAAGGAAGTTATGGCTTTAGATAGCATTGAATGAGAGCATACAAATCCATGCTTATTACGTAATTTCTATACAACAAATAAAAACCACCCTATTTGAATGGTTCTATGTGTGCTTGTTAAATATGAAAATTCATTAAAGAATATGGAGGTTTTTTGAAGTTGGTCGGATTTTCTAATAATAATATTGTGTTAAAAAGCCTAAATTATAATTTTATAAGTTAGGCTTTTATGCTATCTATAAGAAAAAGTTATAGAGACTCATAATATTTTATAATTTAACCTATTGTATTTAAACAAGTAAAATAAAAGTAACAAGTGCATACATTAAGGAGGTTTTTTGATAGTGACAGAAACTATAACATTTAGGATTGCAACGGCAGATGATTTAGATGAAATTGTAAAAATGCTTGCTGATGATGTTTTAGGAAATAAAAGAGAGCGCTATGAAACACCACTCCCTGATAGTTATATAAGAGCATTTCATGCTATTGATTGTGATCCAAATAACGAGTTGATTGTAGCGTGTGATGGGACGGAGATTGTCGGTATTCAACAAATTACATTTACGCCTTACATTGTACGTCAAGGGGGTTGGAGAGCTACAATTGAGGGTGTACGGACAGCCTCATCAAAACGTGGTAAAGGTATAGGAAGTAAACTTATTAAATGGGCTATTCAACGTGCTAAATTACGGGGATGTCATTTAGTACAGTTAACAACAGATAAAGAACGACAAGAAGCTTTACACTTTTATAAGAAATTAGGTTTTAAAGATTCTCATGAAGGATTAAAACTCTTTCTCTAATGAATATAGCTATTTATATACCAAAAAGACGTATATTGTAAGGTTAATTAACTATAGGCTTCGAAAATTATGGTAACTATCACTGTATTAAATATACAAATTGACACATTGTCTTTCATATAAATTACGTCACTTCAAAAGGTGTACCTTTTGATACGAAAATAAGCAAGTTAATGTTCTCTTTTATGAATGAGAATATTAACTTGCTTTTTAGGTTTTTGTAAAAGATATTTATAGTTTTATTTTATTGATAGCTTTATAATATAATATACAAATTCCCCACCTGTTTTATAATTCAAGCATCTACTATTAGGAAAAGAGAATATTTTACAATTAATTTACAGCATAAATTTTGTCCATCTTTTAGACGATATGTATTTTGGAGGAGGTTAATTTGATTTTTTCAAAACTCATTGATCGATACGCCTTGTATGATTTGCACAAAAAAAGAAGTGTAAAGTTTCAGTATACTTCTCTTTCTAACACCTCACTATATATAAAGGACATAGAATTTTTTTATAAAGTAAAACCATCTCATATTCATTTTAACATTAAGCATTTAAAACAAGAAAAGGAATACATGGTTGGACAATTCAAATATAAAAGCTCGGTTCAATCTGGTGATTCACGCAACGATTCTGTCACTAGAGAATTATTTTTACATAAAAATGAAAATGCACCTCATGTCATCTTTGTTCACGGTTGGAGAATGGATTCTAACGAACGTGTAAAAAAAATATTCCACGACCATATGACCAACTTGAAGTGGAATATGTATTATTTCACTTTACCATATCATTTTGACAGAAAACCGAACCAATCCCTATACAGTGGAGAGTACATGGTAAGTGCCAATGTTGAACGAACTGTAGAAGCAACTAGACAAGCGGTAGCTGATTTACGAACTTTGATCAAATGGATAAAAGAAAATAAAAATGGTCCCTTGATTTTAATAGGAATCAGTTTAGGTGGAGTTATTACTAACTTAACATCTCTTGTTGAACCAGAAATTGATGTGTTAGCATCCATTTTCTACGCGAATCGACTCTCATATTCAATTTGGAAGACAAATCCAGGTAATTTTATTAGAGAAGATTTGGAACATCATGGTGTTACGTATGATGATTTAATAGCTTATTGGAAAATCACTGAACCGAGTCAAGCGTTACCAAAAGTAAAAAAAGAAAATATTTTATTAATTTCAGGTAAGCACGATCTATATGTGCACTCTGAGGATACGGACTATTTGTGGGAATCCTGGGAAAGACCTACACGATATATTTATACATGCGGACATGCCGGGATTGTTCTTAAACGTAAAAAAATTGCAACTGATACTATCAATTTTATTCAGAATCGATTGAACTCCTCACACTTCCCCAAAGACATACCTTAAAGTGAGGGATTACTAAGTATAGAATCTTATACTTGTAATCTTTCATTTTATACCAAGTTCATTTCATATGGAAAAGGGTTACTCATCATTTTCACCAGGGGCTTATTTTTATAAAAAGAAATTATTGTTGTTTACCCTTTATATGCAATATTACATATAAAAATCTTTAATTGTTCTGTTATAATTTTAAGAGTAAATTATGCATCCATTAATTTACACCATCCATATCTACAGTTATGGAAACCCTAATTACATATAAAAAAGAGAAGAACTTTGGTGAGTTCTTCTCTTTTTTATATTTTTTTAAGATTACTATCCAAAGTAATTATTGCAATTACTTTAAGCTGGCTTTTGAATTATAAATTCTGATTTTCATACTTCTTCATGAGTCTAGATAAGAAAAAAGAATCTACTCCTTTTCTAGCCAAATAAAAGAATTTTTTTTAAACAGTTATTTTAATTTGTACTGTTTTCCTATATTAATGCCTGCCCATGAGTATTTCCCTGAATTATATATTAAGGAATGAAAATGGATTAATTCTTTCCGAGTATGAATTCGAATAGGTATCACTTGCAATATGTCATTAAAATAAAAAGGATTATCACTTGGTTTAATTAGAAGACTAAGTGTACATAAATACAACGACATGAAAACACTTTGCTCCTAAATCCACTACTTGTATTATTGGTTGTGTGAAACTCCTTCTTGAGAAAGGCTTTAATTTCCGAATATTCTGTTGACTGTTATCGCATATCCAATTTACAATTTAATTGTGATATTTTTTCACAATTAAACTACTTAGAATACACTTCATTTATTCGAAAACAATTACAAATAGAGGTGCTAAAATGAAAACAAGAGTAAATCCAGAGTTATTACAAGGGTTAGAGATGTTTCCAAATCTCGATTTACACCCGGAAAACTTGCAATCAATCAGAGAAGGAATAGCTCAAATGAGACCACCTACCGTTGTTGATGAATCCCTTTCGTTAACAGATGAAGTCATTGTTGGACCTGATGATAATCCGTTACCATTAAGAATTTATCGTCCAAAATCAAATAATGAACCTTTACCTGTCTTATTATGGATACATGGTGGTGGTTATATCTTAGGGTCTATAGATGATAACGATGATACTTGTATGAGGTTTGCAAAAGAAGCTGGCTGTGTGGTCGTGTCTGTAGACTACCGCTTAGCACCTGAACACCCTTACCCAGCACCAATTGAGGATTGTTATTCAGCTTTAAAATGGATTGCTGATAATGCGAAGTCATTAAACATTGATTCGAATCGAATTGGGGTTGCAGGAGTAAGCGCTGGAGGTGGACTAACAGCAGCATTATCATTATTAGCCCGAGATCGAAAATATCCTTCAATTTGTTTACAGATGCCACTCTATCCAATGATTGATGACCGAAATAATACACCTTCAGCGAATGAAATTAAAGAAGGATTTGTTTGGAATCAAAAGGCAAATGAAGCCGGTTGGAAAATGTATTTAGGAGAAATGTATGGAACAGATCAAATCCCTGTCTATGCAGCGCCTTCTCGAGCAGAGGATTATAGTGATTTACCATATACTTACACATTTGTTGGTCAATTAGATCCATTCCGCAGTGAAACATTAACCTATGTAAGCAAACTAGCGCAAGCTGGTGTTGATGTCGAGTTTCATTTATATCCAAATGCCTATCACTGGTTTGAAGGGTTAAATCCAAATGCCGATGTATCTATTTACGCTGTAAACGAAATGGTACAAGCAGTAAAGACTGGTTTCAAAAGAGTCTCTAAGGTTGAGGCTTAATCCCTTTACAAGAAAAACACTCGTAAATAGTATAATAGCCGATTCTCATTTAGAATCGGCTATTAATATGTAAAATTCACCTAATATATCAAGGTTGAGAAACAGATATAAGATGTTTAGGCGATGTGTTTATTTCCTCTGCCAACGCCTTAATGCTCATCATGATTTGAAGTATTTCTTCTAATGTTGTCCTCGGGTTGATAGAGCAAAGTCGAATTACTACTTTTTCTTTTAATTTAGTCGTACTTAGCATAGCAAATCCTCTTTGATTAATTTCTTCCACCAGTTTTTTGTTTATTTCATGAATTGTTTCTGTAGACGTTCGCTTACAAGGAATATAACGAAAAGTAACAATTCCTAATTGGGCAGGTGTTACTACTTCCCAATCTTTTTCTTTCCTTAAAAACTCTTCAACTTGTTCAGCCAACATAATGCCATGATCTATTGCCTCACGAAAAGCTGTGACTCCAAATGCTTTAAAAGAAAGCCATACCTTTAATGCCCTAAATCTACGAGAAAGTTCAATTCCACGCTCCCCAAAATTCACTTTTTCTTCTATATTAGTTTCTGTATCCTTAATATACTCTGGGATCATACGGAACGTTTTACTTAAATATTGGCTATTGCGAATGAGTACACAACCAACATCATAAGGCTGAAAAAGCCATTTATGCGGGTCTAACGTCAAAGAATCAGCACGATGAATTCCTCTTAACACCTCCCTTCCTTTTTCACTGAGAATTGCTGCAGCCCCATAAGCACCATCCGCGTGTAGCCATACATCTTCATCACCACATAGATCAGCCAATTCATCGAGGGAGTCCACCGCTCCGCAATTCGTTGTCCCTGCATTAGCAATAACACAAAATGGTTTTTTCCCTTTTAATCGATCTTCTTTTATTTGCTTTCTTAAAGTACTAACTGAAATTCTTAAATCTTCATCTGTTTCAATTCGGCAAATTTGATGATGTTTAAAACCTAATACTTTAAGTGCTCGATCTACAGAAAAATGAGTTTGGTTAGAAAAATACACAACCGCATTTTCTATGTCATTATTCAGCTTGACCTGTCTCGCTACAGTAAGTGCAGTCAAATTAGCCATGGAACCGCCACTGACAAATAGCCCTTCAGCTGAATCAGGGAATCCTAGCATTGATTTTAACCAGTTGATTGTCGTTAATTCAATTTGTTCAGCACCTGCACCTACTATCCAAGCTGTAGGAAATACATTAAACCCACTTGCTAAAAAATCTGCTATTACACCAACATAATTATTAGGACCTGGCACAAAAGCCATAAAATGAGGATGATCCACATGAGTAATTTGATTAAACACATTGTTATTAAGAAAATGAAGTAACTCTTTTGGATTGGATCCGTTTTCTGGAATCGTTTCAATTAGCTTGTCTCTAAAAATATTACTATCAATCGTTTCCGAAACTGGTTTACTTTTTAAATGATTCATATGATCAACAATCAAGTCCACCGCTTGATATCCTAACTGACGCATCTCTTCGGCTGATAACTGCAAGTTTTTTGTCATTTGGTTTACTCCTATTCTATTTAAAAAGGCGAGTTCTTGCTCGCCTTTTCATTTTTTATAATTTGTAATCACCGATTGCCTGTATTGGATTTTGAAGAATCATGTTGATTAACTGATGGATGTGATTCAATATTTCCTGTATTTTCTCCGCTTCATATACGGTTTGATCATATCCAAACTTTATTGTAAGTTTCTCTTCAGGGAAGCACATAATTCCATACTTTACATGAGGCTCATCAACAACTTCGTAATCTGTGATGGCAAAATTTCTGTTTTCATTTGAAGAAAAGATAGCTGAGTTAGTCGGATAGTTTTCAAAAACCCAAAGATGGTCAGTCAACTCAGTTTTTAATTCACTTTGTTTTTGTATATCAACAAATGAATAGTATGCATACTCATTACATTTCAATGTTTCTAGTTGTACTTTTTGCAGGAAGTCCACAAAAGATTGCGTTTCTGTCCATGCTAGTCGGATAGGCAAAATATTTGTGAACAGACCGAACATATTTTCAATCCCTTCTACTTCGGGAGGTCTGACTGATACTAGATTAGGTAATACTACTTCTCTCATTCCGTTGTATTTGCCAAGCAATATTCCCCATACAGCTAGTAATGCCGAATTCATAGTTATATTGTTTTTAGTTACAAATGTCTGTAACTGATTAGTCAAATCCTTATCTAATGTTAAATCCATAAATGTGAAATTTAACCCTTCACTTTGAGTTGGTACTTTCTTTTTAGGAATACTAATTTTCCGATTGTATCCTGATAAATAATCCCGCCAAAAATGACGTGCTTTCTCATGATCTCGTGCTACAGTCCAATCTATGAATGTCTCAAAAGGTTTCACTATAGGTAACTCTGCCGTAGTTCCCGCATTTATTGTTTCATAGAGCTGGAATAATTCGTCTATCAAAATGCTGACGCTCCAACCATCACATAATAGATGATGGGAACTCCAAACCACCCTATGCTCGTTATTTTCTAGTTGGAATATACAAAGACGGGTCATGAGTTCATCATTTTTGAATCCTTGACTTAAATTTTCATTCATCCACTGGTCTAGGAATTCTTGCTGTTCTTGTTTCGTCATCTCAATCAAGTTTTTTATCTCTGAAATCATTTGAACATCATGTAGAACAGCTTGCCAAGGTTGTGCTTGTTCATCTTGCACAATTATCGTTCTTAAAGAATCATGACGATCAACTAATTGTTGGAAACACTGAATAAAGAGATTAATATCCAGCTCCCCCTCAAGTGCCCAAATTGTTTGTTCGAAATATGCATTTGTATCAGGTTCAGTCGCAGCATGTTCATAAATAACTTCCTGGAAAGGTGCCAATGGGTAAATACGTTCTATTTTTATTTCTGGCATTTTTTCTTGTATTTTGATAAGTGTATGTTGATTAAGTTGTTTATCTTTAACATTTAGTACTGTAACTTTATTATCGTTCATTTTGTTTACATCACTTGTTTGCGAATTTGGAAGATGATCAAGCTTTTTAACAAATTGAACCATGTCTCCTAATATAGGAAATGAAAATAAATTTTTTGGCTCCAGCTCAAATCCTTGTCTATACAGTCTGACGGAAACTTGAATCGCTTTTATCGAATCTCCACCTAAGGCAAAGAAATGATCATTTACTCCAATCCGATTTACTTTGAGTACTTCTTGCCAAACACTAGTTAATATTTTTTCCATTTCCGTTTTTGGAGCAATAAATACTTCATTTGTTTGTTTCTCCGGAGTAGGGAGCGCTTTTCTATCTAATTTCCCGTTTGGAGTCAAGGGCAATTGTTCCAAATAAACAAAATAAGAAGGAATCATGTAACCTGGCAAGTGATCTCGCAAATGCTTTCGAAGTTCTGTTGTGCTAATATTTTTCTCAGTTACCACATATGCGACTAAAAACTTTATACCATACTCATCTGTCTGATCAATCACTACTGCATGTTCGACTTGTTTGTAAGTGAGAAGACAATGGGCGATTTCTTCTAACTCTACTCGATATCCTTGAATTTTGACTTGATAATCTTGGCGGCCTAAAAATTCAATATATCCCTCAGGATGCATTTTTCCACAGTCTCCTGTCTTGTAAATAAGACCAAAATCAGGATGTGATACAAATGCTTCATTTGTTTTCTGTTCATCATTTAAATATCCTTTAGCAAGGCCCACTCCCCCGATATATAAATCTCCAATTACACCAACAGGGCACATTTTCTTTTCATAGTTCAACACATAATACGTTTGGTTTGCCAAAGGAATCCCGTATGGAATACTTTTCCAATGCGATTCCACCTGTTTGACCGGATAATAAATTGACCAAATCGATGCTTCTGTTGCTCCTCCGAGTGAAACTACTTCCGCAATCGGAAAATGTCGTTTTATTTTTTCTGGTAAAGAAAGTGGAATCCAATCTCCACTATGTAAAACTAAACGCAAGGAAGAATGTTCAAAATGAGAACCTACTTGATCTAATGCCAAATCCATAATTGCAGGTACTGTATTCCAAATTGTAATTCCTCTACGTTCGACAGTACGGATTAATTCTTGCATGTCTCTTGGGTCACGAATCATTACCAACATTGCACCTGTGCTTAACGTTCCGAAAATATCGTATACAGATAAGTCAAAACACATAGAAGAAATACCAATAATACGATCATCTTCATTTACCTGATATTTTTGATTAATATCTTGAATGGTATTTGCAACCGCTTGGTGAGTAATAATTACTCCTTTCGGTTTTCCTGTACTTCCTGAAGTGTAGATAATATAGGCAAGATCTTCCGGACCAGCAATAGCAGGCATATCTTCTGTTGTGTATAATGACAAGCGGTTTTCTGCATAAAGACTAGGTTCTAATAAAAGTTTGCATGAGCTATTTTCTAAAATATATGTTTGGCGATCTGAAGGATGGTCGGGATCAATCGGAACATAAGCGGCACCTGCTTTTAAAATACCTATCATATTAACAATTGTGTCAACTCGTCTTTGTGCTAAAAGACCAACCTTGTCACCTAGACCAATTCCTTGTTCTTTTAAAAAGTGCGCAACTTGATTGGAGCGCTTATGAAGCTCCGAGTATGTTAAGTAGTCTTGTTCAAAAACTACTGCTACTTCATCCGGTGTACGTTTTACTTGGTCTGTAAATAATTGATTTAAAGTAGTCGACGGTATTTTTTCTGTTGTCTCATTGTATTGCTCAATTAAAGCATGGTCTAACTCTTTCATTTGCAAAGATGTTACGTCACTTTGTTTCACTAATTGTTCCAATAAGTCAACAAATTGGTGAAACATCGCTTCTATCACATCAACATCAAACAATTCTTCAACATAGTTCCAGCTAATTAATAACTCTCCATTTTTTTCAATTACCACATTATCCAAATGCACTTGTGGAGTCCGAGCATGAATATGGCGAAGTGAACCAAGTTGTTCCCAAGCAAAAGCCCCCGCACCTGCTAGCATCGAAGTGAAAACAATTGGCATAACTGCTTTTGGCGTCATTTGATGATATCGAGTAAAATCTCGAATGAAATTAACTCCATCGTAATGGCGATGTTCGAGACCATCTAATAAAGTAGATTGCGTTTCTTTTACTCTAGTAAAGAAAGATTGATCTGGATTCACATCAACATCCAACAAGATGAGTGAAGTGAAATCTCCCACAATTTGCTCTACTTCTTCATGAACAGGATAACGGTTAAATACAGTCAAATTAATTGCCAATCGACGTTGATTACTCCAATATGCCAATACATCACTATATATTGTACAAAGCAGAGCCGAAGGAGTTACTTCTTTCTCTTGTGCTAACTTTCGTAGCTTTGTCCATATTTCATTGTCCAGGATCTTATTAAGTGATTGGAACTTAGGAGTAGCAATCTCTGCCGGATCCTTTTTTAACAGCAAAGAAGGCGCAAACGGAAAGTCAGGAAGCTTACTTGTCCAATAATCTTTTGCTGTTTTATATTCTGTACTTTGTTCCAGTTCATCATAGATAAACATGTAATCTTGAAAATCAAAAGATAGAGGTTCTAACCTTTGCTCTGGTTTATAATAATAATGAAACAAATCCTGTCCAACGATGTTCATGCTTGCTCCGTCCATTAATAAAGCATCGTATCGAAAACATAATAAATACGTGTCTTCTTTTAAAAGAAAGGCTTTTAATTCAAACAAAGGCCATTGCCCTAAAGGAAATACATGATTAGTCATTCGAGAACGTTCTTCTTGTAAGCGAGCATTTTGATTCCTATCATCTAAATCTATGAGACTTACTATTTCAATCTCGTAATCAGGAACGCTTTGTAATATTTGCTGTTCTCCCTCTGGTAAAATTACAGCTCGTAACATCGGATGACGTTGAATTACCTTTTGAAAACTTTTTGAAAGACGATTGATATTCAATTCTGTTTCATATTCAAAATAAGTTTGAGGTGAAATACCACTTAATTCAAACTGTGAATTCCGTCCTAACATGTACGCTGTCTGAACCTCTGTTAAGGGAAATGGCTTAGACAAATCTTTAACATGGGTTGGTCTATTTTCAAAGTTTTCCGTTTTATGCTCTAACTTTACACAAGTACTAAGTTGAGCAATCGTGGGATGCTTAAAAAAATCTGTTGTACTTATTTTTAAGCAGTCTTTTCTTAATAGATTAATTACCTGAAGTGCTTTAATCGATTCTCCTTTTAAAGCAAAAAAATTATCATGAATACCGATTCCCTCAATCTCCATAACTTTTTCCCATGCATGCACCAATTTTTGTTCAATTTCATTGCGCGGGGCAACGTATGGAATTGATACATAATCTGTTTGTGTTATATCTAATAACCTTTTCCTATCTACTTTCCCATTTGGATTCAACGGAATCTCTTCCACCTGAATCATTTTTTCAGGAATCATAAACTCAGGTAATTTATCACTTAAATATTTTCTGATTTCATCAAAAGAGACCTTATTATCCGATACATAGTACGCAGCTAATAATTTCCTATTTCCATATACTTGATCAACAACGATAGCTTGGTTTATTTCTGGATATTCCCTTAACTGGCTTTCGATCTCTCTTAATTCAATCCGATATCCCCGAATTTTTACTTGATGATCCATTCGACCTAGATATTCAAGTTCTCCATTAGGCAACCAACGAACGAGATCACCCGTATGATACATCATTTCTCCTGCCGTAAAGGGACTCGGTACAAACTTTTCATCTGTCAGTTTAGATTTCCCAAGATACCCTCGTGCTACCGCCACGCCACCAATGCAGAGTTCACCCGGAATTCCAAATGGTTTTAATTGACCATACTTATTCAATATATAGGAATGATAATTCGGGTTGGGACTTCCAATCGTAACTTCTTTGGCAGAGCTCAAATCCTTTACTGTTGCACAAATGGTTGTTTCTGTAGGACCATAAATATTTAAAATTGTCGCTTCACTGATGCATCGGATTTTTTCAACCAAATCAATGGAAAATGCTTCTCCTGCTAACAAAATAGATTTTAAATCTTTTAGAAAATTTGCCCCTTCTGGATCACTCAAAATCACTTCCATTCGCGATGGCGTTGATTCCCATAAATCCACCTTATGTTCTTTGACCAAATAAGCTAATTCTTTTGTTGCGAACTGATCCTCTGTAGCAATAACTACTTTCGAACCTTGTGTTAAAGGCAGACATATTTCTAACAAGGAGATATCAAAAGATACACTAGCAAGAAACAAGAATGACTGATTATCTTTTACTTTTTCTCTCATTACACTTAAAAAATGGACAAGAGATTTCTGTTCTACCATTACCCCTTTTGGATTCCCTGTCGATCCCGATGTGTAAATAACATAAGCTAAATCATTAGGATAACTTTCTCGAACTAAATTACTTTCCTCACCTTGGAAGAGATATTCCTCATCAAGATACAGCACTTCACCCGCAAATTGCGGCAATTCTACTTCTGTTCGCTTGCTCAGTAAACATTTCGCTTGACTATCTTGTAACATATATTCAATTCGTTCATTTGGATAGTTAGGATCGATTGGTAAATACGCTGCTCCTGCTTTTAAAATCCCCACCATGCCAATGATCATTTCCAATGACCGATCTACCATAACCCCAATAATACTTTCTTTGGAAACACCTTTACTTTGAAGAATAGAGGCCAATTGATTTGCTTTCTTATTCAATTCTCTATATGTCAAAGATTGATCATTACAAACAACAGCAATTTGATCTGGGGTTTTTAACACTTGTTCCTCAAACAAATTTTGAAATGATTGAGACAATTCTATGTCCGCCTGACCTTGATTCAATTCTTCTAGCAACTCTTTCTCTTCTTCTGAAATGATACAAATATCTTTCACAGCCAAATTCGAATTTGTTGACACTTGCTTTAAAACATAAAGATATGAATTTGCAAACTGTTGCAAAGAAGAGAATGAATGAGACTTGAAAGAAATTTGAATTTCAAATTCATTATGTATTTCATTCCATTCTCTTTGTATCCAGATGGCTAAATTATTCTCTGCATATTCTTCTATCAAATTTTTATTATGTAATCCTTCCATCCCAATAACAATTTGAAAAGGAGTTAAATGGTGTTTCGCTAATAATTCAGAGAGTGGATAACTCTGATTGTCATACCCGAATAAAGTCGTTTGTTCAATCTGATTTACTACTTGTTTAAAGCTGTGATGCGGATAGATTTCACTTCCTAAAGGAATCAACTTATTAAGATTCTCGCTTTGTTCAATATTCTTTTCAATTACAGGAATACCAATAGTAATCCTTTCTTGATCTGTATAGTGTGCCAAACAAATCCTTAACGCGGCCTGTAACCAGCTAAATAATAATAAATCTTGAGACTTAATTACTTTTTGTATACTTTTACTAAACTCTACATTCATTATGACTTGAACGTGCTCGTAAGGATTTTCTTTATTTAGTTGGTAACCGCTATTAAATACAGAAAAATCGAGAACCTCGGAAGATAACTGCTCTTTCCAAAACGCCTCTACCCCTTTATTTTCATGAATCGAACTTCGATCTTTAATGTGCATTTTTATCTTTATCCCCCTAATATTCATTTCATCTATTCGTTAATTTTCAAGCCAACTTCAAGCCCATGGAGAAATACTTGATGGTTATCCAAACATAAAAATTGCTGAATCTCTTCAAATTTCATATGACCAACTGAACAAACGCCTAAATTCAATGTCTCAGCCACCATATTTAAGGTAGCAGTGATAATACCAGACTCAATACAAGCAAATAAATATCCATCTGAACCGTATTTCGGGATGGAAGCGTTCGCATTATAAACCAAATAAACTGAAAAGGCAGACTGAGTAAATAAATCTTGGTTAATTAACTCATGATCACTTTTGATTACTTGATCAATATTATTTACAATCACAAGACAGTTTTTTGCTGGGTTATAATAATAAAACCCAGCTTTCATACCTTCTATACGTTTTGGTTTTATATAAATAAAGATATCAATAGGGTAGAGTCCGCCTGCACTTGCGTAATGATAGTATATATGTTCTTTCCTAACCTGTTTTAGAGTTGATATGAATTGGGAAAATTCTAAAAAACTAATATGTTTTTTCATATCAAATTGGCGACAAGACCTACGTTCCTTGATTATAGTGGGTAACTCATTTGTTGTTTCAAGTTGAATTTCGGTTGACCGCACAGCATGGTGTGTTCGATTCAATTGTTCACTCATATACTTATCTAAATCTTCTTTAGAAAAGCGAATCTGGTTGCTATATGGATTCGGAAAAATCTTTTCTTGTGTGGAAAATACTTCTCTTGGGTGTAATATGTTACTTACTAACACACGATTTTTTATCATAAGCTCTACTGTTTTTTGTGTCTCTTCTACATTTCCTAACGAAAAGTGCTCTACTAGTTCACTAATTTTCACACCTTTTTGAGTAAAAAAATAAAACTCAGGAAACCACTCAGACAAAACGCCTGTAAATCTTGTTTCTCCTATCAAAATTTCATTATGCAACTTCTCCCAATGCTTAATAGGAGACCAGTAATAAATTTGCTCGCTCATATAACCCTCCATAAACGTTTTACTTATTTTTAAAATACAATTTTCTAATCTACAAAAATAGTCCTTAGATTCTGCCCTTTGTTTCATAGTGATTATAAATACATGTACTTCAACGTAACTTGAGAATAATGAAATAACTTTTTCTTCATTGAAATTTTTTATTTCGTCATAAAAAATGATTTTTTATTAGACATTTTACATCCTTTCCCATAGTAATCCTATAAGGTATAAACCATTTGGAACATTGAGAATTTCCATGTATTTTCAATGTGAAATTATTGTAATGGATTGGAAAGCAGATGGAAATAGTTATTAAACAAAATAATATTGAGAAAGTTTTATTTGTTATAGCGATAAAATTTTCTAATGAGATTTATTACAAATAGATTAAGAAAAGAATTTG
Source organism: Bacillus sp. AR13-1 (assembly GCF_008042285.1). Classification (NCBI taxonomy): domain Bacteria; kingdom Bacillati; phylum Bacillota; class Bacilli; order Caryophanales; family Bacillaceae; genus Bacillus; species Bacillus sp. AR13-1. Next base: position 92 of record NZ_QNUA01000034.1, on the reverse strand, counting down.
AAATTTTTCTTTAGAAGTTAGTGTAAAAATGCACATACTATTACATACAAGTGAGTTATTAACATATCGTATTTAAAATAGAGAAAAGACAC
>NZ_QNUA01000033.1:0-44275 GCF_008042285.1 Bacillus sp. AR13-1 | reverse complement strand
ATTAGAAAAGGAAAAAAGGATCATATAAGGAATTGTTGTACTGCACTGATAAATTATACCTGTTTTTAAAAAGAACATAGAATTTATGCTTAAATTATTAAAGAGCGCAAATGTCGAGCTGCTCTATAAAAGTTATATTGCAAATGGCTCTTCATAGTAAAGGAGGATTAATAAATGAGAAAAATAACGAAAGTATCATTGATTTTAATTTTTTGTATAGCGATCGGTGTTTTAACAGGTTTTAAAGTTGGGGATTACCTCGGGAATCACAAAGAGGAGGAAATGATCAACTCGGTTAAAGGGGAAAAAGTCGAAGTGGCAGTGGAAGCTGAAAAACGCATAAATGATACAATGCTCAAAATGACTAATCAAAAGGTGTTATCCGATAAGAAAGAGGGCTTTATCAAAATGAGTGCCGAGAATATTCAAGAAGTAAAAGAGGCAATCACTAAAAGCACTCCAATGTATGTAAAGCATTTAGGAGAGTATCGTATGATCATCGATCGATGGGAACACGGGGATTTTTCTCAAATAGTTAAAGAGCATAATATGTTGAGTAAGTGGAAAGATGGGAACGACGGTAAAGCATATAAAGAGGCTACGCCAGAGCAAGAAAAGGAGTATCTCTTGAAACAAGCAAAAGCTGAATTAAATAAATAATCTACAACAAACAAAGGGTGAAAAAATCGCTCTTTGTTTGTTTTTAGTGTTTATAGGTGAAATGTTGCAAATTTCATGTTTTTGAACTTTCCCTCGAAAAGGGGGAATAAGAAAAAAATATCGTGAAAATTCCTTATAAATAAGGATTTGGGGTTACTTTAAAAAATATATGTTTCAAAATATATACAATTTATGACATAGTGTATAAATTTCTAATGAATTAAGCTAATTCCCCCATTTCGGGGATTTGGGCAAAAACACCCAAATTGTAATTTAATCCCATAGTGTCCCCTCATTCCCTGAATCGTTTCCATACCCCTTTTAAGGTCAAAAAAAGAATCCTTTAAAAAAATTAGGATTCTTGACCAGAACTTCACAGATAAACACCCGGTAACTCCTCTGGATTACAAAGGTTTAATACAATTTCTATTCTTATTATTTATTCGTTGCTTTAATTGTAATTGCCATACCTGATATAAGTGTGACGTTGTAAACTCGATTATCATTCAAGATGTTTAATTGTGTTTGGATTTCTTTAGCTGTTTTTTTATCATAATAGATTTCAACAGCTGTTTCATAAATCGGCACTTTATTATTATTCTCATCTACCCAATACAGAAGTCCCTCTTTCTCTGTTGTTTTAAAGCCTATTTGAATTGCCTCCCCCAAAGTGAGTTCAGGGATAGAATCTTTTGGGGTATTAGGGTCTTTTGTAGCAAAACTTCTCTCAATTGCTGTAACACCGTTTGTTAAAATAATTGAAGCGGTTTTTGTTTTTATCTTATCAGACTCATTTTTCAATTCATTATATATCTTATTATCAAACTCATTTTTAAACGTATTATCAAACATAGTATCAATTATCCCCCTTATATCGATTAATATAAAATATTCAACAGAATTCATTGATGTCCTTTGAGTTCTTCTAGATATTCAAATGTTGAAGCAAGAAAAATAATTAGAAAAATTCTAGTATGTGGCGGATTATTCCTTGAATCGTTGCCGTCTCCCTTTAGCGGATGAATTCAACAAAAAAATAAATGTAGACTATTATGGGGTCTCGCCAACTAAACGCGAATTTCGTACGCTAAGGAATTTCTAAGTTGAAAAACTTGGTTTTATCGTACGTTAACAAAGTACCATAAACGACATTTAATTTTTGTTATGGTACTTTGTTTTTGATAATGAGTTTTAGAACTGGTTTTGACCGTATTTCTTTCAGTTATATTAGAACTAAATGGAGTTCCTTAAACGACCGTTTTCGGTTCTTATTATTGTTACATCAGTAGTTGTAGCCTTAGCGTACAGAATCCGTGATTGATGCTATACATAATGAAAAAAGCCTTAATATTCAAGGCTTTAAAAAATCACTTCGCTATCAACTCAAAGACCTACTGTTATAGAAATATATTAGACTTTTATATACTACTTATTAACCGATTCATCAGTTTTATTATAAACACATTTAGCTTCTCCAAAAAGACCACCTGTGTCCCATTCTCCACCATAATACGCATACTTCCCAGGTGAACCATTGTCTCTTATACTTGGATATGATTTTAGTTTATATTCATAAACCGAAACCATAAAAATATAAATAGATTACCACGATTATAATTCCCATAAGAGTGATTAATAGGAGTTTACCATCAGCACCCGTAATAACTTCTTTTAGATTTTCTTTTGCTTGTTGTTTCTTTTCTCCACTTGAAAAGAGATAAATAATGAAATACGTAACCACTAAGAACAATGAGAATATTATATCTATCATTACTTATGTACCTCCCTACTATATATGTACTATTAATTTCCTTATACGTTTTAAGCTAAGATATCTGAAATCATACTGATAATAAATATATCCCCCCGATTAAAAGTGCCGCAGCAACGATTAATATTATTACTCCATCCGGACTATTAACAATTTCTTTTATATGATTTTTTGCTATTTGCTTAGTTTCTCCACTTGAAAAGAGATAAACAATAGAATGGAAAATTAGTAAGAAAAATGCCGTAATTACCTCTAACATGGCTTATGTGCCTCCCTAATATATGTGAACCATTAATTAACCAATAATTACCTTGTAAATTATATCAGCCCGAGTAACTGGAATGTTTATTTCAATAAAAGCCAAATGACAAAAATTACTCCTGTAACTGCTGCAGATCCAAAAAAACCTACCAACATTTTCCCCTCAGGACCATTAATAAGCTCTTTTAAAACTTCTTTTGCTATTCGCTGACCTTTACCACTTAAAACTATCGAAAGAATAAAGAATATTACCACTAATACAAATGAAGAAATTATTAACTCCATGACTTATATACCTCCCTAATATATGTGCGTTATTAATTAACCAATAATTGCCTTATAAATTATATCAGCTAGGGTACATGGAAGTATAACAAATTATTTATATAACTTATTTTATTAATCGATATATTAAAAAAAGACACCGAATAATTCCTTAGCGTACGAAATTCGCGAAATGTTGGTGCTACCCCATTATTGGTGTGTTATATTTTTTATTAATTAATACGGTACGTGAAATTATAGTGTATAGTAATGAAAAAGCCCCTTGAAAGGAGCACTTATTTTACAAGATACTGTTCTATTTCTTTTATTAATAGTTCTGCACCTTCTATGCTTAATGTAATCTTATCATTTGCTAATGCTATGTTACGATTTGACACTTCTCCTGTTAATGCACAAACACGACCAGGCTGATACTTCTGTAAAACAATGTCTTCCCCTTCAACGAAAATCTCTAATGGTGATTTTTCTTTAATCCCAAGCGTATTTCTAAGTTCCTTTGGAATTACTATACGCCCTAATTCATCCACTTTTCTAGTTACTCCGGTTGCTTTCATCTAGCATATTTCCCCATTTCATTATCAATTTGTACCCAACTTATTCTTTACTATTGTAACAGGCTTTCACCATACATGAGAAACATAATGAACCAAAAACAGACGATCATAATAAGAAATTCTTTAAACCCTTGCTGAAAGGAAATACGACCTTCTTCCATTCTACATGCCCCTTTTCTTGATATCTTTTTATATGTTAAAATAAGGAGGAAAGAAATGTGCCAATTTCTTTCCCAGACGGTCACTCATGACTTTGCTCTTTGTTTGCTTTTGCAAATGAAGGGCTTTTATTTTGCATACTTATACTTGCTTTCTAACATCGCATAGCGCAATAGCTTTAACTTTGTCTCTTTTTTCAATGCTTTCCACTCAGATACACCAATTTTCATTTTTCATTCCTCCATTAATTAAATTTGTTATTTATATAGACTTACAAGTTCCAGTTATATATTTTTCTAATTTGTTTATCGCTAAATTCTTTATGAATAGCGAAGATTTCTGGAAAATCAGAGATACACAAATCAATAATTGTATTGTCAGTTGTTCTTATATAGTAATTATTGAACAGCTCCCTCATAATTCGAATATAAATAGTACTTATGAATCTTATAATCTAATCCATTTTTCTCTAATACCTCATAAAGCTTATTTTTAGTTTCATCCATTACGTCAAAAATGGTTAACTGTTCCATTATTAACAGCTCCTCATTGCGTAAATTTACTAAACTAGCTCTAAGAACAAGGTTGTTTCATTATGTTCATTGGTATGCACATTGAACTGTTTTCCCGTAGCTTCTAATGCACTAAAAAGCATTCTTTTATATCCTAGATCCATAAAATCTACACTGATTTGACCATGATTCATAATAAATTGAAGATCAGCCATCATCTTTTTAACTTTCCGTTCCATGTAATAACCTCCTCAACGAAGTTATATAACTTATATAACTATTCTATTACTCATTTTTCCAGTTGTCAATATAAGTTATATAACTTATAATTATTTTTATAGAGGAGGTTGTAATATGGCTGTTAATAAAGACAAGTACACTCAAATTTTAGTTACTTTTACAAAAGAACAAGTAGAACAAATAGAAAATTATTGGCATGAACATAAGCTGAAGAATCGAAATGAAGCAATTCGTCAGATCGTAGACAAAGGGTTAAGTCGTAAATAATGACTGCCCTTTTTATTTTCCCTAAAAAACCTAAAAACGCATATAAAGTCCGTTTCTCCCTTTACATACGTTTTTATGACAAATACGACTTATTATATTAACAACTAATTAAAAATCTCATACAATCAAATCTGAAGAGTCATTTTTGTGTTAAACTGATTTTTCTCATGTATTCTTTAAACAAATGAAAAAGAGCCGGATTTTCATCACAGCTCATGTATGAATTGGTTCTGTATGTGTACATGTGGGATATTGAGAACAGCCAAAAAACTTATTTCCTGTTTTATTTGAATTACGAACCACTAAATGATGTTTACATGTTGGACATTTCCGTTCTGCAGGTATTACCCCTTGATACACATCTTCAGCCGAATATTCGGGATTGATTTTATTAATCAATTTCTGAAGTTCTACACGATCTATTAGTTTTACATGACAAGCTTCCGCTAATTCTTTCGCCTGTCTTGTATACACACTGTTCGTTACAACCCAGCCCTCAGTTGCTTTGTAATAGGCTTGTGCTGCATATATCTCTTGTACGGCACTAATGCCGACTCTATTTTTCATCCCGTAGCGTTTTGCCTGGATTACAATACGATTCTTCCCCTTCAATACCAGATCCGCTCCGAAATCATTTGACTGCTTTGTGACTGTTGGAGAATAACCCAACTCTCGAAAGAGAGCTTTTAGGTATACTTCGAATTGATGTCCGTCCATTTTGTCTATATAACGAATACCAGACTTAGCCATTCGCTTTAATATTCTTCGCTCCTGGATCTTCCGGTACATGAATTTACAAATACGAAAAAGAACATACAGGATAAAACCATACATCAAAATTTGTAATATGTTTGGCATTTCTGGTAGATTAGACACTTCGCTCCACCTCTTTAATTGGTTTCATTTTCTTTGGTTGGGCTGTTTCTTTTGCCTGTTGCTCACTCACTTGTTTCTTCCGGACATCGTTCCAATCTTTTTCATTTGTTGGAATATCCTCTTTAAGATCTACAAAGCATTTCATTGTCTGAATGAAGTCTTTCCCAGCCTTATCATTATCAACTGCCATTATGACCTCTTTAATATCGTGCCCTTCTTTTTTCGCATCCATTAAAGATTGAATTACTGTTTTTGACTTCAATCCATGCATAGAAACCAGGCGAGCGTTTTGGATATTGTTTTGCTTGATACTCCAATGAGATAACATGTCGATTGGATCTTCATAAAAATAAATCTTATCCGGTTTACCTACATCAACCGTAAAACCGGCATTGATTTTTTCATAATTCGGGACAATTTGCTTAAAACTACCCCTTTTATTCTCCATTTTGATCGTACCTTGACGGTTCATTCCAATTACTTGCCCTTTGCCGCCTTCTTCCCTCCATTTGAACACCACATTATTTTTCTTATCCTGGACGATGAGATCCTTATTAATCAACCAGTTCACCAAGCGAGTATCTATTTTCCGTTCATTAATTAAGTATCGCTTGATCTCTGTTTGTTTTGGCACCTCTAAGTGTTTTGGATAGATGAAAGGCTGCTGCTCTTTTTTGCGTTCCTCTTCAGCTTTAGAACGATCAAACTCTTTATAGTCTCCCTTCTGAATGTCAATCACGGCTTGTGGAAATGTCATATCATAGTACATCATCGCAAAGCTAATCGCTCCATATCCTTTTTCCCCTCGACTATTCCAGGCGTATTGATTCCCTTTAATGATGAGACTGTCATGTTCCGTATGACGATAATAATTTCCTTCTTTCTTAAACGTTTCTCCTTTTGCTTCCAGATATGAAACCAAGTCAACTTTTCTTGCTTTCATCGCATCCTCCGTACTGACATGTGCCATTACGGAATCCCCCCTTTACTCTATAAAATGAAATAAAAAAGAGGACTATTCCGTTTCCTAGTCCTCTTTTGCTACTTATAGTTGATACATTTCATTTTTATTTGCCGAATAAGAATTTTAATCGCTTCTCCTGTACGCTGTATGATAAACGAGCGTCAAATTTCTTCCCGTTTTTGTTTGAGATAAACCCCTTGATCTGATCTGTCACATTCTTTTCTAATAATTTTTTCACATGATTACTACTTAGGTTTTTACCAGAGAATGTACCAAAAATAATGAAGTCACAACCTTTTTTGTATTTCTCACATAAGTAGTTACTTTTCCCTACAAGAACCCTACTCTTACACAATGGACATTTACCAATGGTACGATCTTCAGTCGTTGGAAAACGGAATTTCAAACTTCCGTCCGCTTCCATATAGATAGCTGCTGTAAATTCTCCCTTTTCCCCTTCAAAACCATTTATAAAATCTGTTGTTTTATACTGAATCAGTTTTTTCATTTGATTACCAGGGATTGCTTTCCCTTTCATCTTGGCTGGTAACATAAAATCACATCCGTTTTTATGCTCCGTGCATCCATAAAACGTTTTGCGATGAAGAATTTCTCCTTTTTTACATTTTGGACATTTACCAAATGACAGCTCCTCTTGTGTTGGGAACTGGAATTTGATATTCCCTTCATGTAACACGAGATAAGCGGAAAACTCTTTCTCATTGGACTTAAACCCTTTTAAAAGATCTGTTTTCTTATCCTCAAACAGCTTTTTCGCTTGCGCCTCCGGAATCGCTTTTTCTTTAATTTTCTTTGGTAAGGAAATTTCACATTCTGGATAATTACTGCACCCGTAAAAATTGCCTTTATGAAGAATTTTTCCTTTTCTACAAGGGCATTTGCACACCTCAATTTGCTGATTCCAAGTATTAATAATGCTATCGGACACCTTATCATCCATTGCGCCTAATTGTTCCACCGTATCTTTTACAAACGTATTTGTTTTCTCTACAAATTCCTCATATTTCATTTCTTTCTTTTCGATCATGTAGATCATCCCTTCCATTTCAGCCGTATAAGCTGGATTTTTGATTTCATCTACCGGAAAAGCATCTATAAACGCACGACCAATATGAGTGGTTCGAATCTGACTGTTGGTAACATCAATATAGCTTCGCTCTAACAGTTTCGGAATAAACGTTTCTTCCGTTGCGACTGTCCCAATCCGTTTTCCCTTCATAAGTTCTTTCAAATGTTCATCATCCAATTTACGTCCTGCCGTCTCCATAAAGGTTAAAATGGAACTTTCCGTATGAAAGGCTGGTTTCTTTGTTCGAGACTCAATCAAGTCATACTGAACGATTCTGAAAGAATCTCCTTCTCGTAAAATAGGTATCTGAAATGCTTCAACTGATCCCTCTTCTATATCCTCTTGAAACACACTTAGAAACCCTTTCTCTTGTAGGATCTTTTCTTTTGTACTGTATGTGTTACCCTCTTGATCTATAAAATGCACTTCTCTTACCAGGTAGATTGCTGGTTTCATAAAATTCCCGATAAATCGTTTTACAATTAAGTCATATAACTGTTTTTCTAATGGATTTCGGTTGGTCCCGACATATAATTTTGTTGTTGGGATGATGGCAAAGTGACTACTGACTAATTCATCATTAAATGTAGTGTGTTTTTTTGTAATAGAAGATGGGATTACTTGTTGTACTAGATTTGCATAGGAGCTTTTTTCTAATGCTGCCATTACTTCCTTCACTCGTTCCACTTGCTCTGTAGGTAAATGCCTGGATGAAGAACGAGGATAGGTAATAAAGCCTTCTTCATACAAACTCTGAATATGTTTTTTTGCTGTTTCTGCATTTATCTTCATCTTAGCGTGAGCATCTTTGTAGATATCCGTTAAGTTATATAATAATTTTGGTTTCTTTTTTCTCGTACTTTCTTTAAATTCCGTTACGATTACATTCGTTTCTTTCAAGCTATCTCCAAGCTTTTGTAGTGGCGATGGATCTATCAGTTGCTCTTCTGTTTTCATCACCAGTGATAAACCATTTTCGGTTAGTAGCTTCAAATTGTAGTAAGTTTGTTCTTTATAGTTTTGAATTGCGATTTCCCTTTGACGGATTTCATTCAAGATGCACATTTGAACACGACCAGAAGCCAATAAAAATTGGTTTTTTGCTAGTTTTGATGTACAACCCCTTGTAACATTAATTCCTAGAATATAATCCAGATATTGCCTTGCTTTAGCGGATTGTGCAAGTCCATCATAATCTGCTCCTGGTTCTAATCGGTTCAAGGCTCCCTCTAGTTCTGCGGCTTCATAAGAAGAGATAAATAAGCGTGATTCTCGCTTGTTCACACCTGCATATTCATATAATTCACGATAGATAAGCTCTCCCTCTCTATCTGCATCACAGGAGTTGACCACATGATCCACATCGGGACGATTTAACAACTTAACTAATATTTGAATTTGTTCGAGACTATCCGATTTCTCTTTATATTCCGGCTCTAAAATAATGGGCAAGTGATCAAATTTAAATTCTTTGTATCTTTCATCCATCTCTTCTGGATGTTTTAGCTCTAATAAATGCCCACGGCACCAACTAATAATGTAATTTTCATTTTCATAGTAGCCAAAATACGGTTTACTACCTGGATGCTTTTGTGAGTTTCTAAATCTAGGTGATTTTAATAATTCAACAGCTACCTTCGGCTTTTCAGCAATAAATAATGTTTTCCCCATACGTATTACCTCCTATTATTCTATAATTTCAGATTTACACTTCCATTTTTTGTTTTTCCGCTCTTTTATCATTCTGTGACCAAATAATAGCAATATGTTCAAAAAGACTGCTACAAGGAACATACAGCCCGCAAATAGCCATACATTCATGACACTCACTCCTTTCGTTCTATAAACAAGAAAGAGGGCTTTTCCTTTCACCCTCTTTCATCTTTAGATATAAAAAAATCACTCTCCGTTATCTCAAATGAGTAACAAAAAATGATTTAATCTGGTTTCCCTGTTATAAAATTTTTCATCGTTCCATTTCCATTGTTTCTCTTTTTCTACTCGATTTCTTTGTAGCCTTCGACTGCCCTACATTATCAGGCTCTGGTTCCTTTTCTTCTTCTTTTTCTTTATTATTCGTTTGTTTTCTGTTTAATGGCTGAAATTTTTTATCTACATCCATTTCCTTTGAAGTTGTAGACTGATTCACCGTTATTCCTTCTTTCCCAAGCTTTTCATCCACTTGGTTTTCTAATTTCACTATGTGTTCCTGGCTTACCAGCTCATTATCAATCGAAACATATTTCGTTGTATAATACCGTTCTTCAGCTTTTACACGAGTGACAATACTATCAATATTATCTGGCGTTTCTTCATATTGTGAACGTCTGTATGCCTCGAATTTCCGGCTTAAATCCTTATCTAACGTAGTTGGTTCCTTTTCTTTTAAAGGCTGAATTTGTTGATCTAGAGAAGCAATAGGTGCATATCCCTCCGTCTTCATTTCTTTATATAATTCCACTTCTTTTTCATTAAATGAGTAATCTTTTTGCGCCTCCGCTTTATCAACTAAGAGTCCATATCGTTCATCTTTTACAATTTCATCTAGACTCATATTTGCATCTTTTTCATAAACAATAAATGACAAATTTCCTCTTCCATCAAATATAGAACTTTGAACCTTTTCATATAAATCTGGTTTCAAAATGTTATCTAGATAGACATTTTCTCGTTTCCCGTTCTTTTCCATTAGGGAAACATATAAATCGTCCCGATTTGTTTTATCTTGATTCCATACAGACAAATAATTTATATCTTTCGTAACAGCATCCATCATGTGGATTCTTGCAAGCTCTTCATCTTGCAAGCTGTTTGCTAATACTTCAATTGTAACTAAGTGGTTAGGTGTCTCTTTCGATTTTTCTAATGGATTTTCTTGTGCTTTTTCCATCGGTATTTCTTTGTTATTTCTATAATTCATCACTTCATCTCGTAACGCTTGTTTTACTTCATCCGATAAATACCTTTTCTCGTTTAATACTTGTTCATACGGTGTCTTGTAGTCCCCATCCCCCATATCCAAACGATCCATACTCACAAGCTCCATTCTCCCAAAATCTCTATCTACTTCTTTTGGAATGGCAATATGATAACGAGTTTTATTATATGGTACGTATTCATTCCTTTCTCTTGCTTCCTCTTTTGCTTTTTCAATATTTGTAATGACTTCAGCCATTTTTTCATTGGCCTCTCCAAATGGAATCAACTGACTACCCTTAAAATTTTCGTTTTCGCTCCACTGAACTAACATAGTTGGACGATTTATTTCATCTTGATTTAGTGCTGCATACTTTTCTTGATTCGCTTCGTTAAATGCATCAATAAATTCTTTATCACTCAATTTTTCTGCGCCTTCTATGGGCTCAAACGCTCGGTTTCTATCCACTTGTTCCCTTAACTCTGCAACAGAAACAAGCTCTTGTGTCGTATTACTTAAACTCATAAATTCGACCAATAAAATATTTTTTTCGTCCTGTTTTTCATTTTTATTTGCCATACTTTCCACCTCTTTTTCATTTATTTGTTCTTTTTCCTTTTCTAATGTGGTTTCAATTGTCTCAATAAATTCAATCGAAGTTTCATGTACTTCTTTTAATAATTTCGTTTTATCCTTCATTTCTTTTCCTTGTGTCCAGCTCGCTAAATATCCTAACGAATATTCGCTTGTATCAATCCCAAAATAAGAAGAAACGGCGTAAGCTGTCATTTCTGCTTGAAACTCTTTTTCTGGTGCTGTGTAATTCATATGTGTCTCTGCTGTATGAAGTTTGGCATGTGCCAATTCATGAAGTAACGTTTTTACATTTTGCAATTCACTGTTCCGTGGATTCAAGGCAACCTCTTTTGTTAAGGTGTAACTAACTCCCTTTGCGACCCCAAGTTCTTGCTTCGGCTCAATAATTTTTACACCGTTTTTTTCCGCAATGGCTTCCATTCCCTTATACAAACTCTGGTAGTCTGTAACGCTCCCTTCTAGCCAACGATTCGGAAAAATACGAGGTAGATCTTCCGCTTTTGCGTTTGTTTGGGACACATCAAACACATGACCGACAGCAAAATATAAGCGACCAGGTATCACTTCTACACTTTTAGATTCGATTTGATTTCTCTCTTCCTCACTTGCTTTAGTTACTGTTTTCCAAGTGCCTTCTTTGTCTTTAAATTTTGCTACAGTTCGGTTTGGAACAAGGATTTTAATTCCTTTCTCACCCTTCTTAACCGGAAATCCTTTTTCTTTCCAAAAAGAAAAGGACCCCACTGCCCTGGCTCCCTCGAATTGACTCTGTATTAATGAAATATTAGATGGTGAATAGCGATAAAACTTTGCCATAAACGTTAAATAATCTTTTAAATCTCCTGGTGTACGAAAATAACCTTCTACGCTTTTTTCCATCTTTTTTGTTAAAGCTTGCACCGCTTCTTTCTTTTCTTCCGGTGATTTCGTTTGATACTTTTTCTTATAACTGTTACTCATGATCTTCTCCTACTCTTTCACTCGCTCTTTGCAATTCCTCCATTTCCTCTTCATTCCATCTCTCAGCTGTATCAAAGAAAAGCTCATGAGTTTTTACATTAACCGGAACTAACATATTTTCTTGATTCATGACATGGATTGCCAGTTCTCTCACTTGTTCTCTTGTAATTTTAATTGTTAGTTCTTCCTCTTTTACAAGTAAAACAATTTCATCTTCTCCAATTTCTTTAATGACTCCTAATGCGATATCTTCACGAAATAATAACATCCTTATAACCTCCTGTTTTTTTATAAAAAGAAACAATGTAGCTTACGTTACATTGTTCTTTGATGCCTCATGATCTATGCGTTTTTGTCTCGCATGACTAATTCGTTCCGCTACGACTTCTTTTGCTATCTTCACACTTCCCATCTCTTGTTTATCAGTTGTAATAAGGCTATCTACGCCCTCTAAAAAGAAATAACCATTTAATAACTCAATTAAAATTTGCGTATTTCTATCCGCACTATTGGCACCAAGACGAATTTTTGTTAGCTCACTTTTTAACACATCGTGTAAGTTATTCGATACCACTTCCGTTATATAATTTAATGACCATTCTGTATTTTTGGCTGCTTCATGTTCCTTGCAAATTCTTCCCATTGCTTCCCCTGTATATCGAATTCCGTGTTCCTCCATGTAATCCTTTAAATAATCCTCTGTCTCTTGATCCATCGTTACCTGTCTTCTAATTGTACTCATTTAATAACCCCTCTCATTTTGGTATGCACTTTCTTTTTGCAAACGCTCATAATACTTTTGGTTCTTCCAGCTTTCATATTCACTTTTAAAAGCACGTTCCACTTTCCTCATAGAATACTGAATAGATACATTCTGTTGAAATTTTTGAAACGGCTTTGACTTTTTCATGTGATGGATTCTCTTTTGTTCTTTATCATATGCCTTCATTTCTTGTAAAAAGGCGTTCCCCATTCTTTTATATAGGTCATTGATTTTATTCGTTTTATAATTTTCATATTGCTTCTTATCATACTTTCCTTCCCCATATGCTTCTTTAAAAACTTGCACTTCTTTATCTAATTTTTGGAGAAACTGATCGTAATCTTTTTTATGATGATGTTGAATATATCGCCTGCTTAATTCATCAATTTCCGGCTTCAATGGTTGAATTGTATTGTAGCTATATTGCCACTGTCTTTTATCACTTGGTAACTGTTTATAAATTCGTAAAAACAACGGTTTCAAATGTTGATTGCGCCAATCAAAAACGGAATCCTCTTTTTTCTTTCCCACCATATTGTTTCGAATCAGATCATTAATTTGTTTTTGCTCCTGCTTACGATCTAAGAGATTATTTACGACTTTCCCCTTCATCGCATCTAATGTTTTTGGTTTTCTTTTGCCACGTTCTCTCGTTGGAAAAGGTTCAACAGTTGCTACATGAATATGAATATTATCCGTATTAAAGTGAATGGCTGCCGACCAGATAGAGCTTTTTTCCAACCCCTCTTTTTTTTGCATTTCCTTCATCGCAAGCCGTGTTACATCCATTAACTTTTTTTCATCCAATGTTTTTGTTTTCTCATCATAAATTCCTTGTTTCTCTAGCCAGGGATTATGAAAAGAAATGACATCTTGCCACATGATACTTCCATTCTCATGGGCGGTTTTAAACATTTCCTTTAAGGACTTTTTTTCACTTTCTGTTAAACGATTTGCGTGTTCCGTAAATAGTGCCGATGTCTTTTCTGAATTCCCCATATAGTCTTGATACGTTTCGAACATTTTCGGATTCAGCTTCACTTCACTTTTCGCTTCCTCCCGATCTACATAATCAATATAGTTCTGAAATGCATCTGAACTTGGCAACACAAATTTCGTTTTTAAAACAACACCTGGTGTGACGGAAGACTGAACAGGAACGGCATTATTCATTTTCAACATCCTGCATCATCATTTGAATAAACTCATTCATTTTTTCCATTGCGCTATAACAATCACTCATCATATGGATGTTCTTTTCAATAAGATTTTCTAATTCCATTTCCCTTTTATTTTGTTGCTGAAAAAATGCCAACATTTCAATTTGGTCTTTCAAAAACTTCTGCCGGGATAATCCTTTCCTCTTTGCAATTTCATCTATTTTCTTTACGGCAATTGGATCTACTTCTCTAATTCTGATTTCCACTTTCCCCTCTCCTTTCTGCAATTGTGGGTAGAGATCAAAAAATAGTGAGAAGAGCATAAGGGGTTTTTGTTCCCACCTAAGGTGTGAAGCTAGGCGGAGCCTAGCGAAACGATGGGAACAAGAAAACCTCCAAGGTGAGTACTCACTGACGATACAAAAACAAACAGATGAGCACTCAGTGAGTACTCAAATTTCACTGGTGAGCACTCACTGACGACATTGCTTTTTTCACTTTTTATTAATTTCTTGTGCCTTTTCTTCTAATTTTTTGATCTTATCTCGTGCAATTTTTTGTTCCCCTTTAAACAATTCCACGTTCTTTTCTGATGATTTTATTTTAGATTCTAAGGATGCTATTTTCGATTGCGTTTCCGTTTTTTCCTCATCGGTTTGATACTTCATTTCATCTTTTAGTTCTTTTACTTTTTCATAAACTGTCTTCGCATTTTCTTCTTCCAGTTTGATTGCTTTTCCATAATTTTTGATCTTTGTTTCAATATCTTTTTTGTCTCTTTCTATAAAATCTAACTCATATGTTTTTTTGTCTTCAGCTAACAATTCATCATTTGCTTTTGTTTTTCTTTGATCGGTAAAAATCGACTGAACAAGTTTATTCGGACTTTTTGTTGATGCATTTTCTTCTTCATATTCGTTAACATCTTGTGTGAATTTACGAATATCCATTTGTTCGTTTTCACTGTTTTTATTATAAATATCAAAAGCTAGCGCTCCCCAATTCGGAGATAATTCCTTTACTTCTACTACGTAATTTCCGTTCTCTTCATACAATACTTTGACAGGTAACTGAACACCTGGATTTGCTTTTTGCTGTGCCTTAAATATAAATCCTGTTTCCTCATATCGTTCTATCCGAAAGCGAATTTGTATAAAGTTTTTGTGTGGATTGTATTCCCTTTGTTCTACAATCAATTTCCCCATTCCCGACAACTTAATTACTTTATTTGTTTCCGTATGGAACAATCTTTCATCGTTTGGCATGTAAAATTTAGATGTCAAGAAAGCGAAAAAACCCAAAAATAGAAAGCTGATAATTGCTAAGTAGATCCACGACTTATTTTTTCTTAGATTAATTCTTTCACTCTTCTTACTAATTGCACCTATCACACTCTCACCCCACCTTTTTTCGTTATAAAACTTTCATATTGAGTTCTTCTACACTCGTAACTCGCCATGTTTCCTTTTCTTTTTTTATGATGATTCGCAACACATTGTTTACTTTTTCTTCTCGATTTTGCGTTGAATCTGTCGTGACATTTATAAATTCAGCTAACACATTTATCTCCTCTTTATCGGGTTCATTTTCTTGTAAATAAAACTTCATTTCTATTGGTTTCGTTTTATACGTATCTCCTAATTCGTATTTATCAGTTGGATAAAATTGTTGTAATAGTTCTTCACTCATAATGGTTTTTGCTTTTTCTTTTCGCTCATTGTAGCCTTCTTTTTCTCGATGAAATGATAATTGAATAAACGTTTCGGCTGTCGATAAGTACGCTCTTCTCTGTTGTTCTTGTGCGGATGGAAGCACCTTATCCAGTCGTTTTTTTAAATCTTCATTTTGTTTTGTTAGTAATTCATTTGAAAGTTTTAACTGTTTTTCCTTTCCATCACTCATTGATTTTTTGCTCAAATAGATATTAAAAGCTGTCACACCTACAACTAAAATGACAAACACAATAAACAAAGATTTTCGTTTATCTTTCATATCCATTCCTCCTTTACTTCGTAATATCGTTTAGTTGTTTAGTAGCATTCCAGTAGGATTGTATTCCTGTTTTAGCCGCTTCTTCTGAAGGGAAATTTGCTACCACCAATAAATATGTTTTCCCTTCATAGTCAAATATATTGTGCTCTATAAAGTGTGCTATCTCGTTTGCTTTCAATTCCCGATGTAATAGAAAATTATCACCATCTTTTTCAATCAAATAATTCGATGGTTTTATAACTGCATTTTCAAATCCCTTAACTGGTGCTTCTATTAATTTCATTGTAATTTCCCCTTTACTTTTTCATATTTTTAGAACCTTCTTACATGACCAGAAAAGACTTTTTGCCAATACGGATTATTTAAATCTTCAATGGAAACACCTTTATTTGTTTGGCATCCAATGAATGTGTTTTTATCAATTACAATGCCAACATGCCCGTCATGTTTATAGGTATCAAAGAAAATAACATCACCCGGTTTCATATCATTTGCTGATACTTTTGTACCGATTTTATTTAATGTTTCCGTACTTACAGCTCCTATTGGACTGGTATACATCCCTACTTGTTCGAATGCCCAGCGTACAAAACTACTACAATCAAAAATCCCTCTTGCAATGTCATTTGTGTTACGTCCACCACCAAATACATATGTAGAACGCCCTATCCATTGACGACCTACATCGGCAACTTTTGAACCGCTACTTCCTCCACTTCCTGGATTTCCTCCACCACCAGAAACGACAGACCCCGGTTGATAATATTTCAAAACCGCATCGACGTACAGGTAGAGTAAGCACCCAGCGCCTTTTCACATTGCTGTGATAGGTTTCCAAATGCTCCTCCCCGAACCGGACTTACATCTCTCAATGTATCCGGCTCTCCATCTGTCTCCTGCTTATACTTCTCCTTTGTGCCTTTTAACGTGGCACTCCTTACATAACGCTATGGTTTTACGATTCCTTGAAACCATACGTTGCTCTAGGAAGGATTTATTCGGCTTATTTTTAATGTCTTTCAACCTTTTTACGTGATGCATATGAATTATGGTGTTGGTTTTCCCACACAATTCACATCGTTCTGCTTTGATTCGATCAGAAAGTCTCGTTTCACTTAACACATATTTTGTATCTGGAATTAGGTCTAAATTCGCTTCTTTTGACCTTTTCTCTCTTGGAAAACTACGTTCAATGAAATATGTTTGTTTTTCTCCTTGAGATGTTTTATATGTGACAGTAAATCGCTTATTTTTCTCATATCGTTTTCGAATCTCTTTTGTTTTAACTCTATACTTAGATGCAAATGTTTTCAGCATAGAGTAATACATAAAGTAAGCAAAACGATGCATATGATTACTCACGTTTTCTGCTAGCCGATAATAGTTGTATAACCCTCTTATTTCACTGTTATATTGAGCGACAATCTCTAAATCTTCATTATGAAGGAAGTACCCTCTATCTTTTGGCATCCATGTGCCATCGGCACTCATTTTGATAGCTTGGTATTTTTTCAACTTGTTAACCCAAGCTTCGTGAGGCATTTTTAACTGAACTTTTCCATTAAGGTATCTACATACTCTGCCAATCGCATCTTTTCGAGGTTCACTTCCTCTAAAAACACGAATGTTATAACCGAGAAATCCTGCATGTTTTTCGGAAGCATGGGTTATAAGCGTTTTCTCTTGTGACAATTCCAATTGAAGTGTCTCCATTAGATACTCAGTCAGTGTTTCCTTAATATTTCTAGCGTCATACTTTGAACCAATCACACCAATTAGAAAATCATCAGCGTATCTGACATAAGTAAGACGTTTATAATTTGAGTCCATTGGATTGCTATATGGAATTGAGCTTAATTCCTTCTTTAATGCTTTAGCTTGTTCTAGCTGTTGCTCCGCTTCTCCCATTTGTTCATTTTCTAATGCAATTTTATACTTCCGAATCGCTTTTCTCATTTGAGTATATTTTCGTTCGTAGTCTGGATTTATCTTACGTTTCTTTCCTTGATTGAATTTTTGTATAAAATCCATCATGTATTGGTCCAGTTCGTTTAAATAGATATTCGAAAGAAGTGGACTGATAATACCACCTTGCGGTGCACCGCTAAAGGTATTATGAAATTTCCATTCTTCCATGTATCCAGCACGAAGAAATTTCCATATCAGTTCAATAAATGCCTCATCTTCAATACGTTTTCTTAAGATGCCAATCAGAGTATGATGATTTATGTTATCGAAAAACCCTTTAATATCCCCTTCAATAAACCATTTGCTACCAGTAAACGTTCTTTGGATTTCTTGAAGTGCCGTGTGACAGCTTTTACCTTTTTGATAAGCATGTGATGATATGGAGAACGTTGGTTCATATATCGCTTCCAATACCATTCTCACAACTTCTTGCACCAATTTATCCGCAAAACTTGGTATACCCAATGGTCTTTTCTTTCCGTTTTTCTTAGGGATATATACTCTTTTTGATGGAAACGGTTGATATGTCCGTTGCTTAAGAGTTTCTATAAGTTCTTCAATAATTTCTATTGAAAATCCATCAATAGAACGTTTATCTACACCCATTGTGAGTGCTCCATCATTTTTACTAAGATTGTCATACGCCGTGAAATAAAACTCTGGATTGTACAAATTTCGATAGAGTCGTCGGAATTTATAGTCTTCCTTCTGACTCTGTTTTTGCAGGTTGCTTAATACTACTTTTGGACTTTGCATGATGCCTTTCGCACCTCCCCAATTTCATTTTTAAGCGGACAGACTGCCTTCCTTCGCCATGCACTAGGCTTTCCCTAGCTCGGACTACTATGAAGGCTCCGTTACCGTATTGGATATTCATGAGCCACACTTCTTGGCAGAGCCTTGAAGTCATCCTCAATAGCCTTCTGGCATTCCAACTTAGGTAATCCCCGTTTAGGAGATAAGAGATTTGCACATATGGTTTCGGATGCGACTTTCACACGTTTCCACGTATAGTGGAGGATAGTAAATGTCCCTATACATAGCGACGACACCTTTATCGCTATGTCATCTACCACATTCCGTATATAACCATCTTCCGAAATGAGTTACGGTAGCCTTCCTTGTGCTATCGTTCAAGCAGTATAGCTTTCATCCTTATCCATACTTCACATCTTGCCGTTCAGTCGTGATTCGATGATTAATCAACTTACGGCTTTCTTGACATGCTGTTGTCCCCCTTCAGTTTCCCTCCAAGGTTAGTCAAGTGATGCTAGGTCATTTAGGGAAGACCTAATGATTTGCAATCACCATGTTCTCTTACTCCCTTTACGGGCGCACTATATCGCCATAACACGCTTGATACGGTACAGCTTCTGGTCTAAGGCAATGATACATACCAGTGTGGGCTACTTTTTTGTATTGCTCCTGTGAGAATTTTATGGCTAATTCTTTCGTATACTTGCCACCATTTGAATTAACAAAATCAAAAAAACCTGTTCCAAAATTGTAAGCTTGGAGGGCTGTTTTGATATGATCCATGTCTCCTGGACTCGTTACTCCGGCTCTTTCTATCGCATGTTTAAACTCCTGTACACCAGCCCAAATACTATAATCTGGATCAGTAATACAGTTTGGTGATTTGCAATATTTCGTATTAAACGCCCCTTCAGAACTTTGCATCGGATCACTACCACGCCCACCGCTCTCTTGCATCATTTGAGCAAGCATTAAAGCAACAAACGGTTCCACACCAAACTCTTTCGCATGCTTCCGAATCGTAGGTTCCCATTTTAAAACTTCGGGTGAAACATTCATGACCTGCCCTTCACCTGTATACGTAATATCACCTGTGTCTGTTCCACTATCGCTCCCCATTGCTGCAATAAAAATACTAACGAATCCAAGTAAAAGAAAAGAAAAAAGACCCATCACAATTAATGCTAAAGTGATGAGCCATTTCCTTGGTATTATCTTTAAAACCAGATGCATGGTATTAAGCACCTCCTCCGAATAACATCAATTCTTCGTCTGTTACTTCTACATGAAAGTGAATATTTTTTACAGCTCCAATACTTAAAATGACATCCCCTGTAGGTAAATGTGGGATTGCTGCAATTTCACTTTCACTTAACTGTCCAGCAAATACTTTTCGTAACATATCTAAACTGTTATTATCTTGTTGCATAATAAATTTGTACTGTGTTAACTCAAATAACACTTTAATTTCATCCACCATTTCTTGTGACGATCCATCCGGTACAAAATCTCGTATACTATGACTTGCGTATAAAAGCCCTGCAAAATATTTTCGATCTTCTCGACTAAATTTGATTAAAAATCGTAGAGCATGAGCGCTTTCTTTTTTCGTGTTTATAATATGATGTGCCTCGTCAATAATAATGAAATAACGAACAACATCTTCAAAATCAAGTTGCTTTTTGTTAAAGGCTCTTAGTTGAGGCGCACCATTTGAAATCATTTCATCCCAAAGGAGATTCAATACATTAAAGATTTGCGCTTGAAACACTTCCGGTTTAAAACTGGATATATTCCGTAAGGAAAAAGATACAACTTGTTCTTTCTTGAAATCTTCAATTGTAGAATGCCCATCGAATAATTCTGCATATGCTTCTACTAAATTCATAAGATTTAATTCAATTAATTCTAAACGATGGATTCTACTTTCCCCTAAATTATCATGATGCTTTCTACCTTCTACATCTTGATATAATTCTTTACGAACAAACGTTAAAAAATCAGAGAAGATAGGATATTCTTTGGGTTTTCTTGTTGTAATTTCATTTGTTGCCCCTTTTGTATCATTCCATAATCCCATACGAATATATAATTTTCGAAGCAAATTTTCATACTCTTTAATTTCATCATCTTTTGCTTCTGGTGCAATAAAACGATAAAAAGTTGTCAGTTTAGATAAATGCTGAATAAAACTAACTTCTTCACTTTCTGCCGTCTTATATACCTGAAGTGGGTTAATTTGACCTTGCGATCCATCTAATGCAATTGTCTTCCCACCTAGCTCATCTACCGTATCCGTAAACTCTTCTACAACATCAAAAATGCGAATGAAATGACCTTTACTTGCATAATCTACGGCTTTCTTTTTTAATAATGTTGATTTTCCAGCACCAGGCTTTCCAATCATTACTCCGTTATAACTCTTCCTTTGTTTATCTTTATGAAAAATATCAAAAATAACATTTCCTTTCGTTTTTGTTGTTCCATAATACGTACCGTATGGATCGTGCAAATAGGAATAGTGAAATGGACACCCACCAGCCAGACTGACCGCCGGAATTTCTTTCCCTTTTCTTCGGTTCACATAGTTTTTTTGTGTATCAAAGCTCGTTACGAGTGCATCCCATTCATATTCTTGTTCATTTAAAAAGACAGCTCCTCGAAAGTTATAGGATTCTAATGTTTCCATGATTTCTTTCACTTGTTTTTCTAACTCATCTACTGTTCTAGCGGAAACATAGATACGGATGTGAATACGTTTCATGACTTCACCTTGCTTCAAATCCGTATAGAGAGCTTCCAGCTCTAAGAATTCATTTTTCGCATCTATCCGATCTATGTTATCCTTCGCTGTATCATGCCGAACACTTTGTTCACTCAAAGATTTATTAATGGATTCAACGACCTCTCTACGATCATCACTCATCACATCTAATGTTGTAATAACGTTTGGCATATTCATAATTTGTTCTAGCCAAAAATCATTTACCTCTGTTGGATAGTCAAAAACATGAATACAAGTACCCAATCCATCACCTGTTTGCACATAACTTTCTTTAAAACTTACCCCCCCTTGTGGTTGGACTCTAGCTACTAAATAAGGATTGTAGCCTTTCTTCTTTTTTAGTTCTTTTTGTTTTTCCTTTTTGGATTTTTTGCTTTTGAACGCAAACATGTTGTTTCCCCCTCACTACCATATATTTTTTTTCCTAATTTTGCATTTTGATTAAACAATTTAAACATAAGTTCTAACTTCTTTTCTTCATCTACCTCTAATAATTCTGTAGAACGTTTAATATATCGTTTGGCTGCATCCACACGTTCTTTTACGATTAATTCGCTTTCTCCGTAAATAAATAAGAAAGCTTCACGATTTGTTCTTCCCCATTCTAAAAATTGAAGCTCTTTTAACTTCTGGTTTAAAATTCGTTTATACAAAGGACTGGTACATTCTTTAATTTTTTTCTCTATATATCTTTGTTGTTCGGTCGTTTGACATGGGAAGTTTAAAAAGACGAGTTTAATTGACTGTTTATAGGCTTGATAAAAATAAGCATGTGAAAAAATAACAAATGCTTGTTCTTCACTATTCTTAGAGAACATATCGTCACCTTCGACTTGAAGAATTTCTAAAAACTCCTCATTTTTCAGCTCAAATATGCCATCCTCCGTCATATCTATGATTTGCATAATTTCCGCAATACTTTTCTTCACCTTTGGTGGTGCTTCTTTCTTTTTTCTAGAGAAAAAGCCTAGAAATTTCGGGTTTTTCTTTAGAAAAACATCTTTCTTTGGTTTTTCTTTTTTCTGTTTTTTTGCTTTGATTTCTGCCTTTGGTTTTTCTTCCTCTTTCTTTTTTGTAGGTAACACTTTAACAATTTCTTTGGGTTCGGAAAGTGTTTTTTCTACATTTTTTTCGTTAAAATGAAATGCCTTTTTAATTGGTCTTTCTATTTGTTTTGGTTTCTCTTTTTCCACATCTTTTTCACTGAATAACGCCATATGTGATCCCTCCCTTATTGATCGTTATCAATGGCACAATATGCACCTTTTCTTCTTAACAATGTAATAATCAACACTTCATACATTCGTTTTTGAGGATTCGTACTTGGTCGCCAAATCATAATTATTGCAATAGCTGCCATGAAAATAACAAATGGTAACTGAAAGGAATCATGTACGAAATTCCTAAGAATCATCGTTACAACTAATAAACCAATTAATAAAAAGAAGTCTATTAAATAAAGCACTTTATTAATCCGTAATTCTGTACTGATTTCCTTCGGAATCCGATAGCTTCTCATCGGAATTCCCTCCTTTTCGACAATAAAAAATAAGCGTACGATTACGCTTATTTTTTATCTGTATTATTTTTATTTTTGCTCACAATATCTCTCCAACTTCTACCTGTATTTTGACCCATCTGATAAAAACGCTTTGTACTTTGTACCGTTTCAGTATTATTAATTCGTTCTTGCACTCCTTTTACTTTTTGTTTCATGGATGATGTCGTATTTTTAACTTTATCCGTTGTATATTGTCCTAATGTCCGTGTTTCATGACTACTACTTGCTGCAACTTCTTTATCACTTTCATAAGGAATAATTGGGCTACTATGTGTCACCGTTACGATGTCGGCTGATGCCGGGCTTCCTCCACTTGGCACTGATCTTGGTGTTTCCACTGGTGCCGGGCTACTTCCACTTGGCACTGATCTTGGTGTTTCCATTGGTGCCAGGCTTCCTCCACTTGGTACTGGTCTTGATGCTTCTACTGGTGCCGGGCTACTTCCACTTGGTACTGGTCTTGATGTTTCCACTGGTGCCGGGCTTCCTCCACTTGGTACTGGTCTTGATGCTTCTACTGCTGTAGGGCTACTTCCACTTGGTACTGGTCTTGATGTTTCCACTGGTGCCGGGCTACTTCCGCTTGGTGCTGGTCTTGATGTTTCTACTGGTGCCGGACTTCCTTCACTTGCTCCTTGTCTTACTGTTCCTGTTGTTGGTCTTTCACTTCCTTCTCTTGTTCCTTGTCTTACTGTTCCTGGTGTTTGACACTTGTTCCTTGTCTTACTCCTCCGGCTGTTGGATTTCCTTCACTTGCTCCATTTGCTTTTCCAGCTTCTTTCATTTCATCTTGAAGGCTTGTTGTTCCCGATTCTTGCCCATTTGCTACCCCAGGGTTTTCGTTCTCTCCTTTTTTCATATCTTCTTGAATAGATGGCGTACCACCATTCTTTTTATCTTCTTCCTTATTTAAGTTACCTTTTTCTTTTTCATTTTTTGCTAAATCATTTCCATTTGCTTTCTTCTGATCCGCTTTTTTCATTTGATCTTGCAAGGACTCTTTATTTTCAGACTCATTCCCTTTTTTCAAGCCACTTATAAGACCAGCCATGCCACCTGTTGCCATCGCTGCCGCACTTGCTGTTTTTGCTGCTGCAACACCAGTTCCTTCCGCTGCACCTTTCGCCCCTTTTCCAATCATATTTCCGAGACCCTTCATTGGTTTTGAATTTGCAAGAGCGCCAATTCCTTTACCAAGTGCGAAACCACCTGCTAACATGCCCCAACTGCTCTTTAATCCAATATCTATTCCAAATAGCCTTTCTACGACTGCCGGGCCATCTAGAACTGCCATACTAAATGCGGCTAATGCAATCAGATACGGTACACCATTTAATTTGTCATGGAGAAACGCCGTTCCCATTATATATAGCTTTAAAGATAGGAATATCATAATTGTTGCTATAAATATATTGAGGATATTGGATAACACGGCTTTTAACTTTTGACCATTCGCAACATCGGCTGGTGCTAATATGTTCGCTAACAAGTAGTTAAATGCCAATTCATAAAATAATCTAGCTAACTTAATACTTACTAATAACAACGTTAATCCTGTTATCAGTAAAGTAAAGAATATATTCCAGAAATTCCAATGCCAGCGATAATACTTTTCGGGAAAGAAATCAAACCATCCATCTTTTAATTCTGCTAAAGATGCGACTCCCATCCCATCCATTACCCTTTTATTTTTGAGGATATCTTGCCCACCTTCAGATAACTCCTTATCCTTTGCAAACTCAAAATCCGAATCTATTTTTTCTGTAATGTCTATCTGTCTAATATTTTTTTCTGGAATATGATTTTTCGGATTCATATCCTCTTTCTTTTTCCATCCATTTTGATCTATCACTGCAATATCTGTTATGTTTTTCTTAATAATTTCATCACTCAATGATCCTTTTTGTTCTGACTTTACAACTGCTATGGCATCATCGGTGAACTTATCGACCTTTGTCATACCAGTACTTAATAAACAAAGTACACTCAGTGTTACAAAAATATTGATGATAATTTGAGAACGGTTCATTTGTTTGTTCATAATGAACATGTAGCCAATATATAAAAACGATATGGCTAAAAGAACGACAAACAATGGATATAACATATCAACAAAATTTTGTATTTCTGGTGAATTAAAAAAACCTTTAATCCCCAGTATGGCATCTGTAACACCTTCTAAAGCATCTACAACTAAAGATAATCCTACAATTAGGAACCATCCTAGCCAACGCAATACATAATTCACGATGTCTCCTACTTGAAGATAATCCGAGAACGTTTCTAAAACCTTTAAAATCTCTTCATCTTTCACTATTTACCCTCCTCTCATGCTTGCTATTGCCCTAATACTTCTTTTGCTGTCCAATTCACTCTCTCATTCAGTCTGTCAATACGAATAATCAATTTCCCTTTTTGTTCCCGATCTACTGAAAGGAAAAGAACCGCATCTTCTAGACCAAGAATGACCTCATTTTCTTCTGTTACAAATGGCGAGTAACTATCTAAAATCAATTGCATTTTATCCGTTATTGTTGGTACACACATTCCCTCTTCCTCCTTTAGTTTGGATTCAAAAAAGCACTCAATCATTTGAGTGCTTTTCTAACTCGTCACCTGTTCTTTTTCTTCTAAATCACGCAAGATTCGATTAATCTTGTTTTCGACTGCTTGATAAACACTTTTGTCGATGTGGTCATTGTGAGCTAACATTTGAAATTCACTGTAAAACTCGCCCATTACTTGATTTTCAACTTCATCTATTGATTTACCTAACTGCGCTAAAAAGAACTTATCAACCAATTTTAAAACCGCTAAATCAGATTCAAAAAATTCATTAACCGTTTTTCCCTTCCAATTTTCAATGGAGAGGGTATCAAATGGGCTATCTTCCTGTTGAAACGCCTCTTCCGGAATATCTTCATCAATTCCCATCATTGTTGGTTGTTCTACTGGCTGCGGTGTCTCTACTGGTGACAAATCTTCCTGTTCTGGCTCTGATGGTTGTTTCTCCATTTGTTTTGCTTTTCTTTCTCCTAGAAAATCTATAATGAGTGTTTTCGGATTTACATCATCATGTAAGGAATCAATATCTATATCTAAAATAGATTTATCTGTATCGAACTCTACTCCTAAGTACTCCCATCTGTATTTTAAGGCTGTTTCCCCCCTATTATAAATCGGGCGAGGTCTGATCCGTTTTCTGTTATTATCCTGACGTTTTATGACACGAATAACGGCACTTTCTCCTTCTTTAAAATTCATAAGTTCATTTGCTGTTAACAGTGGGCGTTGATCTAGACCTTCCGTTTTATTTTTATCAGTAGAAAGACCTTTTCCACTTCGGGAAGGTAGGTTAATTGTCTGATTCCCTAGTTTTTTGGAAACTTTTTCGGCGGTTTCTTGATCGTTAGTTAGAATGTAAATTGTATTCCCACAGTTTCCATCAATCGTATCTGCATCCTCACCATACTTATTTTTTAATTGTGCATATGCCTGGATCACAAGATTAAAGCGAACATTTCTACCGAGACAAACCGTGATAATATTCGCCATTCCTTCAATACTCGGCATATTTCCAAACTCATCTAGGCAAAACACCACCTCACGGTGACATTTCCCTCCACGAGCGAGGGATGCACCCTTAGCCAATATAAAATAAAGCTGCCTTACAAAAATAGAAGCAATCACATGATTCGAAGAATCAAAGTCTGGTGTAATCATAAAAATAGCCACTGGTTTATCGAAATAATCCACTTTTGTTACTTCCATATCTTCATTTTCTTCTACTAATTTAAATTCTGTATGACCCGTTTTCCCATCTATTTTTGTAATAGAAATAGATGTTTTCGTTTGAGGATTTTCCTTTTCAATACATTGAATGGTATCTCCAACTTTTATTACTTGTTTAAAATCTAATGCAAAGCGTCCTGTAATATCTGCCTTGATAGACTCCTTTGAGCCATCTGGAAATACAATTTCCACTCGTTTTCTAGGTGTTACTTTTCCTTTTATCGTTTTTCCAAAACCGACACGTTTTAAATCCACACTATTCTTTGCTGTCATTTTAGCGATTTCATCAAATGTAAAAATAGATAAACCGTTCATTGTTTGTGTAAAAATACCACCTCTAGCTTGCCCTTTTGAGAAATTAGAAGTTGCATATTGCATTTTCGCAACACTGTCTGATGGCAAACTCTCAAAATATAAATCTAAAGCATTTTTAGGTGGTTCATCTGGATCTATAATAATTTCTTTCGAACCAAGTTCCGATAACATGTTAGCTACTGCATACATCGTTATCTTTTCTTCTGTTCCCTCCGTAATACATTTATCTGTTATAGCTAAGACCATGGCATTACATAAGCTCATAGCACAATCTTGCCAAAAAGGATCTTTAACAACTGGTTTATAATACAACGTGTGTGAAAGTGTTTTACATAATGACTGTGCCGTTGAATAATCCCCATCTTTATAGGCATCTTTGACGAGCTGCAACAAGTTATAACTCATAGAATCGAGCGGGCTTAACAAGTTCAGAACTTCAATGTGATACCCTCGTTTTTCCAACGTTTCTTTTGAGGCACTGAATAATTCACCCTTTGGATCGTTAAAAATTAAAGATGGTTTATGTTCCGCTCTGGAATAGACATCAATTGTAGGAAATACAAAGGTTTCTCCTTTACCAGAGCGTGTTGTACCAATAATTAAATTGTTTACCGGACTATCATCAATAAATACCTTGTCACCTAGCCGGGAGATAACAACACCGCCACCTTTAAATGATTCCTCTCGATCTGGTACAGCTCGATACTGTTTTTTCAACTCTTCAACTTCTGTAAAGCGACTAGACCCTTTCTGATGATTATTTAAATCTTTAAAAGAAGAGTTTAGTTTGTATACCGTTCTCACAATGGTTCCAATCACTACAAGGAAAACAAGCATGTAGTATATCGGATGCTCTACAATTGGCATCCGAAAAAGAAATCCTACCTCCATATGAAATGGTTTGGGGTGTAATAAATCACTCAATGTTGTTTCTATCAGCTCTAAAGATAAGTTAAGTAAAAAATTAGCGATTAAAAACATTCCAACAAACAAAAAAGCACTCAATGGAATGAGTACTTCTTTTTCAGCTAATTTATATTTGATTGGTATCTTTTCACTATACATATCAAAGCATCACCTCTGTTCAATATAGCCACACATATTACTTCTTTAAGCCAAAGCCCGAATCATAATTATATTTTTCATACTCTGTTATCTTATCGAAATCATTTGTTACATCTAAAGATATGATATATCCAAATTTCTTAGTAATTTGGGCATCTGATGGCATTTTTTGAAAACTTGCTATTACTTTTATATCGGAATCCTTCATTTGTTGAAGAAAGTATATAGAATCTTCCTGACATAAATAATTGGTTTCATCTACAATTACATATTCAAATTTTTTAGCTATATTTATCACATCTTCTGTAATTTTAAAATTCCTATACCCCTCATTCGATTCACAATCTAAATGTTGTAAAGTCACATGACCCTCTGTTTGCTTCTCTAATTCTTCGTCTTCGTATTCCCTCAGTGGATCTAACACTAAAACTTTTGATAAACTTAAAGCCATTTTCTTCAATTCCCTCGTTTTCCCTGTCCCTACTCGACCTACCACCATTAAACTTTTATCTAGATTTGAAATTTGTACTATTAATAAACATTGATATGACTCCTTTCAGTAAAAAGATTAGATTACATGTATTTTCAAATTAAAAAGGCACTCTTTTTATGAGTACCTTTTTGATAATATCAGTTGATTTTTTCTTTATTTACTCGCTACCATCTTTTCATTTTGTTTCAGAACTGGCTTTTCTTGATTCGTTGTTTTCTCTGGTTCTGTTGGCTTCTCTGGATCTGTTGGTTTTTCCGGTTCTGTTGGCTTCTCTGGATCTGTTGGTTTCTCTGGATCTGTTGGTTTCTCTGGATCTGTCGGTTTCTCTGGATCTCTTGGTTTGTTTGGTTCTCTTGGTTTGTTGGCTTTTCTGGATCTGTTGGTTTCTCTGGATCTGTTGGTTTCTTGTTGGTTTCTCTGGATTTGTTGGTTTCTCTGGATTTGTTGGTTTTTCCGGCTCTGTTGGTTTTTCCGGCTCTATTGGTTTTTCCGGCTCTATTGGTGGCTCTATAGGTGGTTTTGGTTTTTCTGTCCCTGTATTTTCCGTATTACCATTCTCACCCTCCGTTATAATTGGTGGGTTCACACTTGCATCTGGTTTCTTCTCTGATGGAAGAATATCTCCTATACTCGCTACTGAAGAATCAATATTTTGATCGCCAAATGCAAAATGATCTCCATTCACGCTGACTTGTGGCTTATTATCAGTAATAGCTGCAATCACATTATCCTTTGCTGTATCCTGAATTGATTTATCTTTCGTTGCTTTATCAAAGAGTGCTAGAACACGGGAAGTAGTTTCATCTCCGTTTTGAAGATTACTTACAATAGATTTCTCTTTAAAATTAATTTTCGATTTATCCAGTTCTTCGAGAACATAAGCAACTTCATTATCCTTACTTTGAATTGCATTCTCTGTAATTGCTTCGAAATCTTGTTTGTTCAGATCTTCTTTCTTTTCATCCGGCTTATTCTTATCTACTTTTTTTGTAATAGCTGATTTACTTTTTGATGATTCCTTACTCCCAAACCAACTGCAACCTGTCGTACTTAATATCAATGAACCACCAAGAAAAACAATTCCCATTTTTTTGTACAGATTCTCATAATTTAAAGGCATGTTATTCTCTCCCCCTTAGATGTTCTGTAGATCTTTATCAATTTTTTCAATCTTAGCTTTCTTTTCCTCTTCACTTATCGTAGATTGTTGAATATCTCGTTTCTCTAATTCTTTGACCTCTTTCATTACGTTTTTATTTCCTTGCGTTTTGGCAAAAGAATAACAATCTTCATATTTTTTTAGATTTACAAAAGCTTCAACAATGAGTTTTTCTCGTCTACCGTCCATATTGACTTTCCCCTTAAGCTTAATTACCTCCTCATATTTTTTATTAAGCGCTGCCTTTTCAAAGTCGATTACATCATTTTTGACATCAATTTCATTGATTTTATTCATGTTGTCTATCCCAATAAAATAAGCAACCACACTTTCTGCAAATTTCGGCTCATATTGTAATGCCTTATTTGCCTTTCCATTTAATAAATAAGTAAATAAAACTGCCTTCTGACTATCTTTATCTAATTCTGTGTAATTGACCTTATCGAAGTATTTAACGGCTTCTCCATACTGTTGAATAGCTGCCTGTTGTAATCCTTTTACTACATATTGTTCAGAACCAGCATTTGCACTCGAAACTGGCTCGGAAGAGAATAACTTAAAGGCAAATATGGCACCAGCCCCAATTAACACCACGCTTCCTATGACACTCGCAATGATCTTAAATCCTTTTCTATTTTCCTTTCCAGGCTTTACTTGTGGCTCTATTTCATTCGATGGACTATAAGAGGGTTCTTCCTTCCTTACTGGTAATTCTTCTTGATATTCATATTCTTCATGAAAAGGAGAATCATTGATTTCCCTTTCTAACGTTTCTAACAGCTCCTTTTTTTGTTCCTCTTGTTCTGGATCTAATTGCATCACATTCATTTTTTTAGAAATGTGATCAAAAATGTGATCTGCATATCTCGAACCAAGCGATAACGTACCGTTATAAATTTCATTAGAATGACCATCTAACAAATCGAAATCAATATGTTCTTGCCGCCCTGCCTCTCTATAAACTCGTTCTAATCGCTTAGTTAAGATATAAGCTTCATGAAACGAATATTGCTTACCCGACTCAATTTCTGTTCCATTGCTACTCTTAAAAATGACAAACATGGCTTCTCCTTTCTCACATCTACTTTAAATTCCAATGAAAAAAGGCAACAAAAAAAGCCATACCCTTTGCATAGCCTCCTCATTGCCTTATTTATATTTTTTCACTATTTCATCCAGAGAAACGGGAATAAGATTTGACCAAATTTAATATTACTCGTTACGCTCTCTGATAAGTACATGCATCCCATTACGATAACGAGTCCGGCTGCCCCACCAATAAACCACCAAACACATTTATGTCTTCCTCGTTCACCACCCCAAATTAAAAGATAAGCGCCCAAGCAAAATACAATAGCTGTACTAACCTGTGCTCCTCTTTGCATCCATGTAATAAATGAAACCCCTGTATTAACTAGGCCATCCATCGCATCACCTAACACTAACATTTGAGCTACTGTTTCCAACATTGACATATACATTCACTCCCTTTTCATTTTTAAATGCTTATACATTACTAAGCTGACTTGATTCATTCGCCTTGCTGTCTTCCTTTACTTCTGTTGATGTTGCTTTATAAGCCTGTAAAGCTTTCATTACTAAATCTTGATTTTCTTCAATGTATTTCTGATGATGTAAATGAAGCCAATGGTTATAATCCTGACCATTGGCTCTTAATAGGTTTGCTACCATATCTTTTTCTTTTTTTAATTCTCTCTGTGTAATCGCCACTATATCACCACCTTTCAATGATTATGTGATTACTTCTAATATTGTTCTTTGCAATTTTGAATAAAGAACCCCACTTCTTTTTCAAATTCAGATGGTTTAATTTTTTCAAACTTAATTGCTTTCTTCAACTCTCCTTTTTCATAGTAGGCAAGGGTATCACGTTTTTGTGACAAACCAAAGTCGTGCTGATTACTTGTTCTTGGTACATCTTCTCTACCTCCAAATAATTCTTTCACCTGGACGTTGTTTTGTTTTGCTAATTTTCCAACATTAAAGAGGATATCTTCTCTTGTTTTTTTATCATTATTCAACATAACAAAACCAGTACCATCCTCACTCATGAACTTCTTCATTTCTAACGGACTAAGTTCCATTACTTCCCCTTTTCCCGAACTAAAGACAAATGTTGAACCAATACCAATTGCAATTAACAGTCCAACAACAGCGGAAATGATCCACCCTTTACGACTCATGCATGTTCCTCCCTATGTCATATTTTTATAAGCGATTTTGAAGTGTGATGAGACACGTTTAAACTTCAACATCTGTCTTTATTTTATAACATTTATAGGAAATCGGGATAGAAAATGGAAATATCATTTATGGCTGGAATGACGAACCCTGTATTGGCATGCGTATAGAAACTAACCCCGACCTAGCTTCTATATGCCCAATACCGCACTACGTATTTTGGCATGAACGTAGAACCTTATGTATCTACTGTTTGTATGGTTCATCGCTTCTTCAGAATGTCAAAATGGGATATTCCTCACGATCACTAGCGCAAACAGATTTTTGATACAATGCATTTTCCATTGGTCACAGATGAGTTTTACGTTCTTACTCACCCAACGATAATCGTATACCTAACCCCTCTAGTGACCTTTTGAGGGGAGGCACGCATATATATTGTATATTTCACCTTTCTACATCATTACTGAAAGGAAGAGATACACAATATATATCTAAATTGTCAAAGAACAACTTACTTTGTGCTATGTTCTCAGCACACTTCAAAATCGCTTTTTTTATTTACATTTTTGTTTGACAGCTACTAGTTCCGCTTGTTTATGTTTCCGTTTGGCAATTAAATTTTGATGTTCATCCCTCACCGAACGAACTTGATAATAAATTTGAGCTACATTTTCAATGCTTCCTGTGCTATTTTCAATTGCAATGGTTCCTTTCAGTTCGTATGTTTTTCCATCAAAAGTTTTGACACTATGAGCTTGTGATGCGGCAATATCATAGAATGTGAGCCTTTGTTCTTTTCCCATATGAACGCCTCCTATTTTTGATAAAGAAGGGAGAAAAGCGCTTCTCCCTTGTATAGTTTTCTAGCCATCTAGATAGGATGAAATAGTGAACGAGTGCTTCATATCATGCTAGGATTGTTGTGTTATACGAGGTTATGATGCGTTGCGCTGCTTCTTTTCCGTATATGTGTTGTAATGCGGATTGAGATTCAACTACGATTGAATGCTGGATGTGGTATGTTGCGCTTTCTTTCAAAAACTGCTCCATATGAGGGATCGGGTACAAATCATATTGATGAAATACCAGGTGAATTGGTCTTATATTCTTGCATTCTGTTAGATACTGAAGAAAATTTGACAATGCTTCTCCTCTCTCTTGATACGTACTTGTTTCCGTTTCTACACTAATGTACACAACAGAGTTTTGTTTTACATCCATTTGTAGCGTTTCATAACCAGTTAATAAATCATGTTTAATTATGTGATACCCCTGTTTTCGTTTTTCGTGATGAGTATCTTCATAAAAGATACCTTTTGGATCAAAAATGAAAATAA
Source organism: Bacillus sp. AR13-1 (assembly GCF_008042285.1). Classification (NCBI taxonomy): domain Bacteria; kingdom Bacillati; phylum Bacillota; class Bacilli; order Caryophanales; family Bacillaceae; genus Bacillus; species Bacillus sp. AR13-1. Next base: position 10,811 of record NZ_QNUA01000033.1, on the reverse strand, counting down.
AATCGTTGGCGTTTTCTTTCACACCTTCTATGACCGTTTTATAAGCTCCAAAACGAGCTTTTATCACCCCTGCAACCTTTTCCCCTTCATTCAATTCTTTCAACGCTCTAATCACCTTTGTATACTCCTTAGCTACGCCTAACATGCGTTGCACTCCTTCCTATTTCATTTTCCGCTTATGACTAGTACTGAAACCAAAAATACTCTCTCTGTTTTTCTAACTTCTCATGTCGTTCTTGCTGCTCATCTAAAATTCGTAAAAGTGTATTGATTGTGCATTGCCTTGTTTCTTTTACTGATAAGGCTAATACGCTAAATATTTGATAGGCTGGATGATTTTTCTTCAATAACTCACTTAACTCCAAAAGATAGTTATCATTTTCTTTTGCTTGTTGTACAAATTTCCTAACCTTTTCTAAATCTAGATAGTACAAATCTCCATGCCGTTGATTTAAGTACAAGATACTTCCTGCCAATAATTTTGTAGCGGATTCTATCCAGAAATCATAACGTTCTTTCGGCTTGATTACAGTTTGAGCGATAGAAATAGCTTGCATGAGTTCTTTAGAAAGCCAATCACCTTTACGATGATTCGTTCCTTTTCCAGGTTTCCCTAAAACCAATAGATTTTTTTCCTTTTCATATATATTCTTTATATCCAATGGATTAATAGGGCTTTGTTTAACATTACCGATGTAGATTCCTGACATTTCATTCCATCTCCCTCTCGGTTACTTATATCTTGCTCCCTATCCAAAAAATAACTGTCCAAATGAGGATCACGAGTATACATGCATTTCGAAATCCAATAGCAAAGCCTAACGGATTTTCATCTACTTAACTAAAATGAGCTTCATATTCTTTCATATCATGATTGAGCTTTCTTACGGTTTCTTACTGCAAATACAGCTCCAATTGAGCCAAGTACGACACATGCAAGACCGATCCATTTTATGTATGGATTTTCGGCTTTACCGCCTGTTGTCGGAAGATACGTTTCGATTTTCTTTTGTGTTTGTTCTAGTTGTGGTTTCATAACAATCTGTTGTGGTTTCTCTAGTTGTGGAATGACAGGTTTTTCGGTTACTTTTGGTTGTTCCGGTACCTGCGGTTGTGGTGCTTCTGGTTGCTCTGGCTTTTGTGGTATTTCTGGTTTTTGTGGTTTTTGTGGTTGTTCTGGTTGTTCTGGTTTTGGTGTCTCTGGTGTAGGTGGTGTCGGTTTCTTCTGATCCTTCACTGTGTGCTTAATAATTTGACCATTCTCTTTAATTTCAAAAGAAAATATTTCTTCATTCAGTAAATAGCCGTCTGGTGCGAATGTTTCTTTATACGTGTACTTTCCATATGGAAGCTTGAATTTTGCAATACCATTTTCATCCGTTTTTCCTTTTGCAACTTCTTTTCCTTGCTCGTTAAAGATAGTAAATTCAGCGTTTGAAAGTTTATTGTTGCCATCCGCAATATCTACCTTACTAATCTCCAACTCTCCTATGATTCGCTTATTTTGCGCTGTTAGCATGACTGTCTTTCCTTGTTCCGAGATACTAAAAGGAATAAGTTCTTTGCTTAACACATAGCCAATTGGTGCTTGCTTCTCAACAAATGAATATGCTCCAAATGGTAAGTCTTTCACTTCAATTAAGCCGTTTTTATCACTTTTGTGTTCACTAATTTTCTTCCCTTTACTATCTTGAAGAACGAACACCGCACCTTCTAATTTTCCACCTGGATTCTCTCCATCTAATTTTATAAGTAGCACATTTCCTTTTACTTCTTTATTTTCGACTGTGAAAGCTAGCGTTTTTCCTTGTTCTTTAATCTCAAATGGATATTTTGTTTGATTAAGAAAGTATCCTTCTACCCCTTTTGTCTCAACAAAATAATACTTTCCATACGGAAGATCCTTCACTTGTGCAATCCCTTGCTCGTTTGTAGTTGCTTTTGTGATTTCTTTTCCCTCTGCTGTATACACTGTGAACTCTACTTTTGGAAGTATTTTTCCGCTGTCACTTAATTTCTTAATCTCCATGTTTCCTTTTACCTTCGTATTTTGTACTGTAATTGTTGCAACCTCACCTGTTTTCACTTCAATCTGTTGTGGCTGCCCATTCATTACATAGCCAGTAGGTGATTTTACCTCTTTAAGAGTATAAGTTCCGATTTCTAAACCAGAAAGGCTTGCTGAACCTTGCTCATTTGTAGTCATTGTGCCTACTTTTTGATTAGCACTGTTCATGACTTCAAATACTGCACCTTGTAGCAATTCTTTTTGTTCTCCCACTTTTACAGCTTTCAATCCACCAAGAGATTTCCAGTTTACTTGTAAATCGGCACTCACTTTTTCCTCATTTTTTTCTAAAAGGACTGTTGCATCTTGGACTTTATCAGTTCCTTGATAAGCGACTGCCTGCAAATTAGAAAGATTAGATGTTACTTTTAAGGAAAAGTTACCTGTTTGAGAGGATTTCGGTATTAGAATACGGAATTGTTCTCCTAAATTGAATTGTTGTTTCGCTTCACCTTTTGTAGAAACAACTTTCGTTCCATTCGGTGCATTAGCTAGTTGAACTGTAAATACACCGTTCTTAGCGTTACTTTCAATTTGATACACTGTCGTTTCAAAGTACTCACCGTTTAACTTTGCTTCTTGATTGTCTGTTGGTGTTACATTCATGTACAGGTCTTGTGTTTCCTGGCTTGCATTCGCACCACCAATAATAGCTTTTACAGCTTTCGCAACATTTCCATTACGATGCTGAACTTCATTAATGTCAATTTGACCCAACGCTGCCCAAACACTAAGCTGTGTCGCATAATGCGCTTCTTTCCAGTTAGAAACACCTAATTCTTCTGGACTCTTTTGTGGATATCCATTTAGAAGAACCCGATACACAACATCAACTGTACGCCCCATTTCCGGAAGATCATTACCGTTAGGACTTAATTTTCCATACGTTAAGCAATACGCAATTTGCCCATTCGTATTCTTCAGCAACTCTGTCCGTAGGTTTTTCCCATACATGGGACTAAAACTCCAATCCATTTCGTACTTCTCACGATTGATAACTTCAGCACTTGCCTTAGTAAGTGGAAATACAAAACTTAAGACAATTAGAAGCATACTCATGACAATGAGTAACGTTTGATACGATCGTTTCAACATACTAACAGCTCCCTCAAATGATATGCAGTTTTCAAAGAACGAATTAAATCAGAATTTTCTGATTTAATAACTTAAAAATAACAATAAAATTATAGCTTTTCTTCATTGTTCATTTACAATATAAGAGTATAATTGTTTATCATAAAAGATGTATCATTCTAATTTTGCTCGATAATACGTAGCAAAAAAGAATTTTTCGATTGGTTCATTGAATAGATCAGCAAGAACTCTGGCTCGTTTTTCGATTAATCCTTTCTTTCCGGTTTCAATGTTATATAGCGTTTTAACTGGAATGTTAGAAGCCTGCGAAACTTCTTGAATTGTGAGCCCTCTTGCTTCTCTGACATTACGTAATACAGACAATTTTTCACCCCCTTACATACATTCTATTCTCCTTAAAGGAGAACGTCAATCCCTTAAGGAAACTTTTTTATCCCTATGGTGAATTTTTCCATCAAAGAGGTCTCAAGTTATCCATTAAGTAAACAAAAAAACAAATTGGAGTGAAGTAAATGATACAGAATTATTTCGGAGAAAACGTCAGAATCCTAAGAACACTAAAAGGATTAAGTATGAAGGAACTTGGAGAAGTATTAGGAGTCGCAAGTAGTACTATTTCTAACTGGGAAAACAATAGAAAAGAACCCAACTTCGAAACACTTCAAAAAATCTCCATTTACTTTAATGTAAGTACTGACCGGCTCCTAAATCATAAAATTGGTGATAGCGAAGTGCTTACAACAGAAGAACGAAAAATTGTAGTGGAACGTTTAGCCCAAGATTTATACGAAAGCTATAAAGGTATTCCAGACAAAGATAAACCATTATTAGAAAATGAGTTAATTGAGTATGCAAAATATTTAACTCATAGAATTGAAACTAAAAATAAACTGAAAAACAGCTAGAATGTATTATTCTTCTTGAAAGTTCCCAATTAAAAGCAATAATTCACGGTAAGTTTCTAAAATTTGATTATCCTTATCAATCATTTCATTAAACCAATCTTGATTAAGACTCATTTGGTAACCCTCCCGTATTTTATATGAATATATATGTATTTTTGTAAATATGGCACGAAATTTTTTTGTCATTAAATAATAAACCACTATTAAAAAGTACGAAAGACGCTACTAATAAGTAGCGTCTCTTTCACTTTATTGGCTCAACCCCCACCGGGATCGACCATCATATGCATAATATATTTACTTGTCTGTTGTGACTCTGTTATTTCTGGTTGAAAAAACGATGTCAATATCATTACAGTATATAATGTAACGATAAAAAATTTATTCACTTGACTTCACCTCTTCTTTTAATAGCTCCTTTTTGACATATTGCGAGTAAAAAATGTTACCTGTCAATTCGAAAGATTCTAAAGATTTCTTTAATCCTATTATGTCATTATTCACTTTAGAAAATGAATACCGCTGAAAAGAAGTGAATTTTTTCCCGTCTTTCCTCAATCCCTCGTATAATTTAATACCCTTTTCTCTATCTCCATACATACATTCATAAAATGCTAATTCAGATTTATGGATAAGATTAAACTCTATTTTATCTAAATTAATCCCGTTTTCTATATACAAATGTGCTAAAGTGGTATGGAATGCAAGATACTTTTGTGCCTTTTGTGGAACTTGAACCTTCTCACATACAGAGATGGCTTTTTTTATATATTTTTCAGCTGTATCAGGACATTCAAAGATAAAACTCTCACCTAAACAGCACCAGGCTGTTGCTTTAATTATAGAAATATCCATTTCAGAATCTAGAATTTCATAACATGTATTTCGGCATCTATCTAGATCGTTTCTCATTAAATATATATATGCGAGTCTTTCTTTATATTTCATTTGTAAACACTGTTTTATATAATCTTGTTTGACTTCCTTTAAGTTTGCTTTTGTTCTGTCTGCATATGGGATAACAGCATTGTAATTTTGCTTATCATACATAGCTTCCATATATAAAATATTTAGTGCTGCTTGGCATTCAGCATCCGATGAAAAGTCTTTTTCATACATTTCATCAAGAAGTTGTTGCCCCCTTGCCACGTTTTGATTCCTTTTATTTTGAATCTTATACACCGTTATATATTTCTTTAGTCCTTTTGTATCAGCATATTTTTCTATAATCTGCTTTATTAGATCGTATTCTCCCATAGCCTGACAATAGCATAATGCTTTTCTCACATTTAATGGACTTTTGCATAGAAGAATATATTCATTAATTATTTCCCTTTGTTCTCCAGGACTATTACAAATGTACTGAACTAAATTTAAAAATACTTCAAATTTAAACTCTTCAGTTTTGCATTGAAGTCCATTATCAATGGTTGTTTTACTTGTTCCAATATCCCTTGCAAGTTGTCTACTGCTAATCTTTTTATCTTCTTTAATTTTCGACAACTTTTTCATTAAATTCTCCATGTGATGCCTCCTTCCAAACACAAGACACATTACCCAATATAAGTTCAGAGAAACATTCTAATTTATAGTGCACTATTTTGTTAAATTCTTGGAGGCTAAGTAATTTTTTGCTATTGGGCAATCAACACTTTGATAAAACAACATATCCAAAGTAATGAAAATTTGTCTTTTCAATATATTATAAACTTAATGTTACTTCCTATTCTATAGACCTTTTCAGCATAGAAAAGCAAGTCAAACCAAATTCAAGTATTGAATCAAAAGAAGATAATAACAGATTACATGACTTAAACGATTACTTAAGTGATGATCAGAAAAAAGCATATTATTACATTTTGAGTCAAGAACTAACATATCTTTCCGAAAATGATGCGTATATTATTGCTTTAAGACTGCCACCTGATATCGATCGCTACACAAGATGGGATATTGAAGAATGCGTGCAATGGTTTCAATTTAATAAAGCTGAAATCAGCAATCCTGCGCATTTCATAAAGATGTTTAATCAAAAATCTAAACAGAATCAAGAACGTAGAAAACGTAATACCCAAAGGACAAGCTCGCTTTTGGGTGCAAATAATAATCGTAAGTTTATTTTCTTTAACTTTTTAGAAGAGAACAGCTAAATTTTTAAAAAAATCCAATGACAAATAGCCTTGCTCAAAATAATCATATACAGCAAGGTTATTTGTCATGTCCTCTTATAGTTTTCTAGAATCTTAGTATTTTTCAACACAAAAATCTTCAATAGCCGTACTCGTTTTCTGTGAACTGTTATCAGTTTCCAGGTAACTCTACTATAGAAATTACACTTAATAGATACTGAATATTCATTTATTTACCAATGGATTAACTTTGAAATTTACTAAGCTTAAATCTTCAATAGCTTGCTGCAGTAAGTATGAAAGATCAAAAATTAATTCTAATGTTTTTACTTATTTTAATTTCTAAAACAGGATTTATTAAATATAGTATTCTATATTTTTTGTCATTTCTTTAGAAAGATTGGCATATTTTCAATATACAAAGGGAATCTTGTAAACTTCAAATGGTTTCCATAATTTTTATAATTTAATTTTGGATGCTTCTGATACAAAATTAAATTATAAAAACATAGAGTAGAAATTTTTTCTACATTTCTAGCTTATGAAGCTAAACCAAACACTGTATAAATAAAGTGTTTTTGATCTTAGACAGACTTGTTCGACAAAATAAGTTTTCTTTTTACTCTAATATAGGTTTTATCGACTCCTCATGAGTTGTTTGTTCATTTAAGATGATATTGTATTGTCTCTTCTAATTAAGACCTATATGGATAAACTCAGCGTATAATTGTTGTCTGAGCAATTAATACATCTCTTCCCTTTAGTTCATACTGATAATGCTTCTATTTGAACTAATTTTCCTTTTCATACTGATTACACATCTTTTATAAAATAATCCTATCAGTAACTTCAAGTATTTAAATTTATTTTTACTTAGTGAAAGACTATTACCTTTTAGATAATCAAGAGATGCGCATTTTTCGGATAGTACGTTAAAACCTAATATAATATATATCTTTTATATAAAAAGAATATAAAGATAAAACTATTATACTTATGAAAAATGGCTTACAAACTCAGTAATAACAGTGTCTGCAAAGTTATAGAACCATAAAAAATCGAAAAAAACACTTATTGGAAATGTATTTATTGCGTTTTACGTCGCTCTAAATATACAAAATATCATAAAGTTGAATTACTTACCCTACATATAATCAGCATCATTTTGATGCGTAAAAGTGTATATAAGATTAATGGTAGTCTAGCTTAAGTTAATAACATGATTTCCACATACGCTATAAAATAACCCACATTTTATTAACATTTAGAAGTAAGTTATAGATATAATTCAGTAAATCAACATTATTAACAAAAAACATTCTGATTTTAAGTAGATTTATATATAAAACGTTTATAAATAAAGCTTTGAGCTATTTTATTGTACACATTCGGACAATATTATTAAGATATCCACTGAATTAATATATATATTTACGATTTTTAGTAGATTAAATGCCAGAAAGAGAACGAATGTTCAGAAAAAAGTAAAGTGAAATTGTGAATTACTGATTATATTTTAGGAATTTTGTATAGAAGTGTATAAAAAAAGAGAGGTATTCTAACTCAAATTTAAGAATCTCTCTCTTTTATGTTTGGATAGTACGAATATAATTTCTAATTTCAACACGAATAGCCCTCCGTCTTTGATTTTTCAAAAAAGGAGAGCATGTAATTTTACATTGCAGGAAGCAGCTGATCTACCGTGCATGGTGTTTCACTATTTTTACGGTAATAAGCTTCTAAGGAATGAAGAAAATCGATTAAATTAAAGTCTTTAGGAACTTCAATTACGCGGATTTTTTCCTTAGGCAATCTATCTATTTTTTCAATGAACAGTTCGCGAATATCACTTGGAATATGATGTTCTTTATGGCCATGAGATTTTAATAATTCACGAATTTTAATTTCTAATGCAATATATGCGTTAACATTTACGCCTTGCTCAAAAGCATACTTCCTAAATAGTGTTTCTTCTTGATACTGCATATAATTACGATGGTATGCTTCTTCAGTCACAGGAACCGCATATGTAGCATGAAGAAGGTCATGCGCTTTACAGAATAACTTCTTAACATTTTGTAATGAATATATAGCGAAGTGAGTACCAAATTTAAATACCGCATCTTCTTGTTTCTCTCTCGGCACATTATGTGTAATCAGAGAATAAATACCTGTTTTAGCAGCTGTATCTAATACGCGATATTGAGAAGACTGCTTTAATAATTTGCTTAGTGTATAAACAAGATTTTTAGGGAAACCCTCTTGTCTATCAATCATTTCGCGTAATCCACGAATCACTTGGCGGATTTGACGATGACAGGAATGTTTTAAGACATTTACAAATTGGTTTATATCTTTTGTAAATTCTGCAATATTCATTTCAACTAATGATTCTTCAATGAACTTAGCTTTACGTTTATATGTAAGTCTTGGTGTAAATGGATCGCGATACTCTTCCCCTATTTCCTTATTACACAGGAAATCAGGGTGTACAGATAAATGCAGTGTTGTATACTGCTTTTTATTCTTTTTCCCTTTTTCTAATTTGCAAATTTTAAACAAAGAAGATCCAGTAGCAGTTGATTTAGTTGTTAATTCAGCCATTACAGAACGTATCTGATGTGGGTATTTCTTATGTAAGAAGCGATACATACCGCCAAAATGAGTCTGTTGTCCTTGTTCATCAAATTTGTATAGTGAACGTTTCAAAGTAGTTTCTCGTTTTTGCTGCATTGCGATATCAATAAATAGCTTTTTAGCAGCAATGGATAAATCGAAGAACTCTTTTGTAAATACAATTGGGCTGATAAACGTGTAAGGATTCGCTTTATTCGTTTCCTTGTTCATAAAATCAGTTAATGTAATTTTATATTTACCACTGTATTCATTCTCAATTTCAATGATGTTGTGTAAGCTAAGCTTTTTCAACGCAACATAGAATTGCGAATGATGAATATGTGCAAATACTTCTTTATAGTTTTTGTAGTCCTCCCAAAGCATGTGAATGGAAACATGAGAAAGTTCACCATAGGTATTACATTTTTTATGTAGAAATAGAAATACTTCTAGATCTGCATTAGTAATACCATATAGCTTATGCTTTCTACCATTTGCTTTAGTGAAGAGATTTTTCATTTGAAGTGAAAAAGATGGTTTGGCTTTTTCAACAAACCCTTCTTCATCTGCAATTCGTTCCTCGTAAGACATTGAATTTACGATATCTTCTAGATATGTATCTTTAAAGCTATAGTATTTGCCTTCTAAAGCTTCCACTAATTTTTGCCATGCTTTAATTGTTACTAATACTGGAGTTGTTGTTTCACCATTTAAACTACGTTTGTTCTTTATAACGAAAGGTTTAGCCATCTTTTTCACCTCCTCTTATTATGAGTTTCAGTTTTTACCTAAATAGGATATAAAAATTCAATTTTGATTATATCAAATCGAATCTTGGTGAAATGTGTCTCTTTAAGAGGAAAATCAAAAATGTGAAACGCAGCCTCAGCCTTAGAGGCACAAGGGATTCAACGTTTCACAAAAAAAATCTTTTGGCCACCATAAAGCTATAAGGTATTTTGAATATGAAACGTATCTGAAATGAATGAAACAGCACATAAACCTTGATATGATAGGTTTTTTAGTACTTTTGTCTAAAAGTTGTTGCCATCATATAGCTATAACGTTTCATATTTTGAAATGACTAAATAATGTGTAGAATTCATTCATAAATGTTGTGGTATAGCGTTTTCATGTTAATTTACGTCAAGGGACTATTGCCATCATATAGCTATATACGTTTCATGTTTTTTTTAGATTGTTGCCATCATAAAGCTATGGCGTTTCATGTTTGAAATCAATGTTTCATTGCGCTTGAAATGTACCTAAACCCTTGTTACATATGGATTCATAGGTTTTTTTAAAAAAAATGTTGTTGCCATCATATAGCTATAGCATTTCATTGGGATTTTTTAGTTTTTTTAAAGAATGGCTTTATATCAATGTTTAGCACTAATTTAAATAAAAAATTTTTTTTTTTATATGAACAGATTTTAGTGCGTTTATGTTTCAGATTTAAAGAGTTGTTGCCACCATATAGCTATAACGTTTCAAGTTTTTAATAGTAACTGCCACAATGTAGCTATGATGTTTCATAAAAGTAAAGGTATTCGTGCCGATATATGGAATAACGTTAATTCTTGTTAAATGAAATCCAAAAATTCATTGGTATTTCTTGTTCAGAATATACTTGCCATCATAAAGCTAAAGCGTTTCAAGTCTTTAATAGTACTTGCCACAATGTAGCTAAGGGGTTTCATAAAAGTAGAGGTATTCGTGCGGATATATAGAATAACGTTAATTCTTGTTAAATGAAATCCAAAAATTCATTGGTATTTCTTGTTCAGAATATACTTGCCATCATAAAGCTAAAGCGTTTCAAGTCTTCAATAGTACTTGCCACAATGTAGCTAAGGGGTTTCATAAAAGAGAGGCATTCGTGCTGATATATGGAATAACGTTAATTCTTGTTAAATGAAATCCAAAAATTCATTGGTATTTCTTGTTCAGGATATACTTGCCATCATAAAGCTAAAGCGTTTCAAGTTTTCAATAGTA
>NZ_QNUA01000032.1:0-12545 GCF_008042285.1 Bacillus sp. AR13-1 | reverse complement strand
TTGACCGGACTTTTTTAACATCCTCTATTAGTGTTTGAAATGACGTACGCCAGTGAACACCATAGTAATCCCATACGCATCTGCCATTTTAATAGAATCTTCATCACGAATCGATCCGCCTGGTTGGATGATTGCTGTAATTCCAGCTTTTGCTGCTTCTTCTACTGTATCTGGCATTGGGAAGAAAGCATCAGATGCAAGTGCGCTACCTTGTGCTTTTTCGCCAGCTTGTGTGATTGCGATTTTTGCAGAACCTACACGGTTCATCTGTCCCGCGCCTACACCAACTGTCATGTTATCATTCGCTAAAACAATTGCATTTGATTTCACATGTTTTACAACTTTCCAAGCTAGTTTTAAATCTTTCCATTCTTGCTCTGATGGTTCACGTTTCGTTGGAATTGAAATTGCGTCCTCATCTAATGATAACGTATCTTCTTCTTGAACAAGAAGACCACCTTGTACAGAAGTTAGTTTTTTGCTTGCACTTGTCGCTTTTTCAATATTTACAGTTAGTAAGCGTAAGTTCTTCTTACTTTGCAACACTTCTAAAGCTTCTTGCGAGAACGAAGGAGCGATAACAATTTCTAAGAAAATTTCGTGTAACTTTTCTGCTGTAGCTTTATCAATTTCACGATTTGCTGCAATAATACCGCCGAAGATTGATACTGGATCCGCTTCATAAGCACGAGTATATGCTTCATGAATATCAGTTCCTACTCCAACACCACATGGATTCATATGTTTTACCGCTACTACTGCTGGTTCTGTAAATTCTTTCACGATGCTAAGTGCTGCATCCGCATCGTTGATATTGTTATAAGATAATTCTTTACCATGTAATTGTTCTGCGTATGCAACAGAAGACGTTGCTGCGAATGGCGCTTTATAGAACGTTGCTTTTTGATGTGGATTTTCGCCATAGCGTAAATCTTGTTTTTTCTCAAATGTCACTGTTAATGTTTCTGGGCTTTCTTCGCCCATTTGCTCTGTTAAGTAGTTAGAAATTAACGCATCATATGCCGCTGTATGACGGAATACTTTCGCTGCTAATTTACGTTTCGTTCCCTCTGTTACTTCACCGTTCTCTTTCAGTTCTGCTAATACAACATCATAATCTACTGGATCTACAACTACCGATACAAATTTATGATTTTTCGCAGCAGAGCGAATCATTGTTGGGCCACCGATATCAATATTTTCAATTGCATCAGCAAATGTTACATCAGGCTTAGCGATTGTTTCTTTAAATGGGTATAAGTTAACAACAACAAAGTCAATTGGTTGAATACCTAATTCATTCATTTGCGCTACATGCATTTCATTATCACGAACTGCTAATAGACCACCATGAATATTTGGATGTAATGTTTTTACACGACCATCCATAATTTCTGGGAAACCAGTTACTTCAGAAATACCAATTACTTGCAAGCCGTTTTCTTCTAATAATTTTTTCGTACCACCTGTTGAAATAACTTCAATCCCTTGTTCAAGTAAACCTTTAACAAATTCTACTACTCCTGTTTTATCTGAAACACTTACTAATGCACGCTTTTTCATTTATCCTTCACCCCTAGTTGTATGTTAGTTAACAGTTGGTTTTTTCACAGACTGAACAATTTGATTCACTGTATTTACGTATAATTTATGTTCAACTTGTTGAATTTTCTTTTGTAAGCTTTCTCTCGTATCCCCTTCAGAAACAACTACTGCTTCTTGCGCAATAATTGGACCTGTATCCATACCTGCATCTACATAGTGAATCGTTACTCCGGTTACTTTCACACCCGCTTCTAACGCTTGACCAACAGCATCTTTCCCTGGAAAACTCGGTAGTAGTGATGGATGAATATTAATAATTTTCCCGCCGTACGCTTCTAGTAAAGTCGTTCCAATTAAACGCATATATCCAGCTAAAATAACATAATCAATTTCATACTCTTCTAGCTTTTTTAATATCTCTTTTTCAAATGCTTCTTTTGACTCATATGCTTTCGCTGAAAAGGAAAAACACGGAATATGGTGATAGTGTGCCCGTCCAATAGCGCGTGCCTCTGGTTTATCACATACTAATAAACTAATATTCGCATCCAATATTTTGTCTTCTACCGCATTAATGAGAGATTGAAAGTTAGAGCCGCTCCCAGAAGCAAAAACTGCTAATCTACTCATACTTCTGTTCCCTCAATAAAGGTAACACCAGACCCTTGTACAGTGTGTCCAATAATATGAGCTTTCTCGCCTTGTTCCTCAAGAAGACGAACAATATCTTTTGCCTCTTCTTCCTTTACTGCTACTACCATACCAATACCCATGTTAAAAATATTGAACATTTCTTTCTCTTCTAGTTTTCCAACTTCTTGAAGTAAACTGAAGATCGGTTGAACTTGCCAAGATCCTAATTCAATTTCCGCACCGATTCCTTCTGGCAACATACGTGGAATATTTTCAATGAACCCGCCACCTGTAATATGCGCCATACCGTATACTTCATGTTTCTTCAATAGTTCTAAAATAGGTTTGACATAAATTTTCGTTGGTTTTAATAATTCTTCACCAAGAGGTAGTTCTAGGCGGCCGTAAATACGGTCTAAAGATAGTTCTCCATCTTCTAGTAATACTTTTCGTACTAAAGAATAACCGTTACTATGAATACCGCTAGATGCTAAGCCAATTAATACGTGACCAGCTTCAATTTTTTCACCTGTTATAATTTTCTTTTTATCAACAATTCCAACTGTAAAACCAGCTAAATCGTATTCTTCCGTAGAATACATTCCTGGCATTTCAGCTGTTTCTCCACCAATTAATGCACAACCAGCTTGGCGACAGCCCTCTGATATACCTTTGACGATGTTTTCAATTTTACTAGGTTCAGCTTTACCACAAGCAATATAATCAAGGAAGAAAAGCGGCTCTGCTCCTTGGACAACAATATCATTTACACACATTGCTACTGCATCAATACCAATTGTGTCATGTTTATCTGCCATAAAAGCGAGCATCAATTTCGTTCCCACGCCATCTGTTCCAGATACTAATACAGGTTCTTCTAATGCAAATTTTGATAGATCAAACATACCTCCAAAACCGCCTAAACCGCCTAGCACTTCTTTTCTCATTGTTGTTTGTACGTGTTTTTTCATGCGAGATACCGCTTCATATCCAGCTTCAATATCTACTCCTGCTTGCTTATATGCATTCGCCATCGTTATTTACACCTCGTCTTTTAATTTCTCCCCATCCAGGGCGGCCGTTTTAAGAAAGAAGCTAGCTTCTACATCAAAAGAAGTAGAAGCTTTTTTCTTCTTATTTCATACTTTCTAAAAGCTCTTGCTCATAATCATAAAGAGCTGTTGGATAGTCTCCATTGAAGTAAGCCATACATAGACCACCGTATTTCCCTTCATATGGGCGTCCAATTGCATCTACTAATCCATCTTCACTTAAAAATGTTAGTGAATCTGCTCCGATGATTTGACGGATTTCTTCTATTGAATTATTTGCTGCGATTAATTCTTTTCTCGTTTGAATATCAATGCCATAGAAGCATGGATACTTAAGAGGTGGTGAAGCAATTCTTACATGGACTTCTGTCGCTCCAGCCTCGCGAAGCATACGAACAATTCGTTTACTTGTCGTTCCTCTTACGATAGAATCGTCAATCATAACAACTCGTTTTCCTTCAACTACGCCTCTTACTGCTGAAAGCTTCATCTTAACCCCTTGCTCACGCAGTTCTTGAGAAGGTTGAATAAACGTACGTCCAACGTAACGATTTTTAATTAACCCTAACTCATACGGAATTCCTGTCGCCTCCGCATAACCAATTGCTGCTGAAATACTAGAGTCTGGTACACCAGTAACAACATCAGCTTCAATAGGAGCTTCCGCCGCTAAACGTTTCCCCATGTTTTTACGTGCTGCATGAACATTAATACCAGCGATATTAGAATCTGGACGTGCAAAGTAAATGTATTCCATACTGCAAATCGCATGGTCTACTTCATTTGTAAAACGATCTACGTGAATTCCTTCATCATTGATAATAAGCAATTCACCAGGTTCTACATCACGAATGTATGTTGCACCAACTACATCGAAAGCACATGTTTCCGATGCTACAACGTAAGCATCCCCCATCTTTCCAATTGAAAGAGGACGGAATCCATTTGGATCTAGCGCAACGATCATTTCATTTCCAGTTAGTAAAAGATATGCAAACGCACCTTTCACTTTATTTAGAGCCTCTTTTACACTATCAATTAAAGAATCTTTTGTACTACGCTTAATGAGGTGTAAAAGTACTTCTGTATCTGAACTTGTTTGAAAAATACTTCCCTCTGCCTCTAATTCACGACGAAGCATTTTTGCATTAATTAAATTTCCGTTATGAGCTAACGCCATGCTATGATCGGAAAAACGGAATAATAATGGTTGAACGTTAGCAACTTCACTTCCACCAGCTGTTGCATATCGTACGTGTCCAATTGCTGATTTCCCGTTTAATCCCTCTAGCTCACCTCTTGAAAACACTTCTGATATTAAACCTAACCCCTTGTGACCGATGATTTTTTCCCCATTATTTACAACAATGCCTGCGCCCTCTTGCCCACGGTGCTGCAAACTGTGCAATCCGTAGTACGAAACTTGTGCTGCATTTTCATGCCCCCAAATTCCAAAAACGCCACATTCTTCATTTAACCCCTTTATTTCAGCAAGCATGGGATTGCCCCTTTCCAAGCCTTTCTCATTTCATCTACATTTGCTGTAAGTAATACTTCATTTTCTTCATTATGAATTGTTACTTCATTTGTATTTGTCACTTCTCCAACTTGAATTGCTTCAACCACTTTCTCAAATGCTTCTTTATTTTCACGTTTTACGGTTATAACGAAGCGCGATTGTGATTCTGCAAATAATACTGCTGTTGCTTCTCCGTCTAATTTCACAGTAGCACCTAAACCGTTAGCACCAATTGCACTTTCAGTAATTGCAACTGCTAAACCACCTTCTGCAACATCATGTGCAGATTGAACAAGGCCAGCTTGAATTGCTGCTAGTACTTGCTTTTGGCGTTTTAATTCTACATCTAGATCGATGCTTGGTGATTGACCGAAAATTTTTCCGTAGATCATTTTCTGTAATTCACTTCCACCAAACTCAGCTTTCGTCTCTCCAATTACATAAACTAAATCGCCAGCTTGTTTAAATTCTTGTGTTGTTACGTGTTTTAAATCGTGTACAAGTCCAACCATCCCAACAGTTGGTGTTGGATATACAGCTTCACCACTACGCTCGTTATACATTGATACATTCCCGCCGATAACTGGCGTTTGTAACTTGCGGCAAGCTTCACTCATACCGTCTACTGATTTCTCAATTTGCCAGAAGATCTCTGGTTTTTCTGGGTTACCGAAGTTTAAGCAATCTGTAATTGCAAGTGGCTCCCCGCCAGAACATACGATATTACGTGCTGCCTCTGCTACTGCAATTTTACCGCCCACTTCTGGATCTAAATAAATGTAGCGAGAGTTACAATCTGTCGTCATTGCTAATCCTTTTTCTGTGCCGCGTACGCGTATAACCGCTGCATCTGAACCTGGTGTAACGATTGTGCTAGTGCGCACTTGATAATCATATTGATCATATACCCACTCTTTACTTGCAATCGTTGGTTGTTGTAATAAAGATAATAACGTTTCTTTATAATCTTCTACTTTTGGTGTTTCCATTTTCATCTGCTGGAACTCAGCAAAGTATGCTGCTTCTTTTGACGGTTTATGATAAATTGGTGCTTCTTCTGCAAGAGCATCCGCCGGTACTTCAGCTACCATTTCGTCTTTATGGAATAGGCGAAGCATTTTATCTTCAGTTACTTTCCCCATCGTAACTGCTGCAAGACCATACTTTTCAAATAAATCTACT
This sequence comes from Bacillus sp. AR13-1, assembly GCF_008042285.1. Lineage (NCBI taxonomy): Bacteria > Bacillati > Bacillota > Bacilli > Caryophanales > Bacillaceae > Bacillus > Bacillus sp. AR13-1. The sequence continues at coordinate 6,614 of NZ_QNUA01000032.1, read as the reverse complement.
ATTTCTTGCTCTCTACCTTTTTTCACAACGATTAACATACGCTCTTGTGATTCAGATAACATCATTTCATATGGAGTCATTCCAGTTTCACGCTGCGGTACATCATCTAAGTACATTTCAATACCCATACCTGCTTTACTTGCCATTTCTGCAGAAGATGATGTTAAACCAGCAGCTCCCATATCTTGAATTCCAACAAGTGCATCAGACTGAATAAGTTCTAAACATGCTTCAATAAGAAGTTTCTCCATAAATGGATCCCCTACTTGAACTGCCGGACGCTTCGCTTCTGAGCTTTCAGATAACTCTTCAGATGCGAATGTTGCACCGTGAATACCATCACGACCAGTTGATGCTCCTACGTACATTACTGTATTACCAGCACCATGTGCTTGCCCTTTTTTTATATCTTCATGATTAATTAGGCCTACACACATTGCATTTACAAGTGGATTTCCTTCATAACATGGATCAAACTGTACTTCTCCACCAACAGTAGGAATACCGATGCAGTTACCGTATCCTGCGATTCCTGCTACTACTTCTTCGAATAAATATTTCACACGTGGTGATTGTAATTCACCGAAACGAAGTGAGTTTAATAGAGCTACCGGACGTGCGCCCATAGAGAATACATCGCGAATAATACCACCGACACCTGTTGCTGCCCCTTGATATGGCTCAATTGCAGAAGGATGGTTATGACTTTCCATTTTAAATACCACCGCTTGATTATCACCGATATCTACAATTCCAGCGCCTTCTCCAGGTCCTTGTAAGACACGCTCACCTGTCGTTGGAAACTTACGAAGAACTGGCTTTGAATTTTTATAACTACAATGTTCAGACCACATAACAGAGAATAGTCCCGTTTCTGTATAATTCGGCAAACGGCCTAAAATCTTTTCAACCATGGCAAACTCTTCGTCTGTTAGCCCCATTTCCGCATATATACGCTCTTCTTTAATTTGTGTTGGATTTGGCTCAAGCATTAACGACATATGTTTCCCTCCACTGTTTTAAGATAGATTGAAAGACTTTTAAACCTTCAGCACCGCCAAGTAATTCATCTACAGCACGCTCTGGGTGTGGCATCATACCAAGAACATTTCCTTTTTCATTTACAATACCCGCAATATCTGAAACGCTTCCATTCGGATTTTCTACGTAACGGAATGCGATTTGATTATTCTCTTCTAATTGTTTAAGAGTCGCTTCATCACAATAGTAATTTCCTTCGCCATGTGCAATTGGAATATTAATTACTTCATCTTTTTCATATTGTGATGTAAACATCGTTTCATTATTTTCAACACGTAACTGAACCGTACGGCACATAAATTTCAAGTTTTCGTTTCTCATTAATGCTCCTGGTAGTAATCCTGATTCAACAAGAATCTGGAATCCATTACATACACCTAAAATTGGCTTTCCTTGCTCAGCAGCTTTTTGCACTGCTTTCATTGCGTTAGCAAAGCGAGAAATAGCACCACAACGTAAATAGTCACCGTAAGAGAATCCACCTGGTAGTAAAATTGCATCATATTCATCTAAATTCTCTCTATCGTGCCAAACGTAATCTACTTCTTCACCAAGCTCATCTTTAATTGCATGGAACATATCGACATCACAGTTCGAACCTGGGAATACTATGACTGCAAATTTCACTGTGCGACAACCTCCTCAACTTCATAACGGAAGTCTTCCATTACAACGTTTGCTAATAATTTTTCACACATTTCTTTTACCTTGCTATCCAGATCAGATACTGATTTATCAATTGTTAATTCCATATATTTTCCGATTCGAACGTCTTGTACTTCTGTAAATGAAAGACTATGAAGTGCTCCCTTTACCGCAGTTCCTTGTGGATCTAATACACTTTCTCTTAACGTTACATATACCTTAACTTTATACATGTGAAGCTCCCCCTAAACGTTTTAAAATTTCTTCATATGCTTCTGTTAAATTCCCAAGATCACGACGGAATACATCTTTATCAAATTTTTCATTGCTCGTTTCATCCCATAAACGGCAAGTATCTGGTGAAATTTCATCTGCTAATATGATTTCCCCTTCTTCTGTTACGCCAAACTCTAATTTAAAATCTACTAATCTTACACGACAGCTTGCGAAATGCTCAATCAACACTTGATTGATTTGTAGAGCTGCATCTCGTAATACGCTTACTTGCTCTGGTGTTGCAACATTTAACAAACGAATATGATCTTCCGTTACAAGTGGATCTCCTAAATCATCATCTTTGTAGTAAAATTCTACGATTGGTGTTGTAAGAGCAGTTCCTTCTTCCATTCCTAGTCTTTTTGAAAGACTGCCTGCAATTACGTTTCTTGTGACAACTTCTAATGGAATAATACTCACCTTTTTGACAAGTTGTTCTGTATCAGATAACTTCTCCACAAAGTGTGTTTTAATTCCAACTTCTTGTAACTTTCTGAACAATAAAGTTGTAATCTCATTGTTCAAACGACCTTTTCCTGTAATTGTCGCTTTTTTCTCCCCATTGAAAGCAGTCGCACTATCTTTGTACTCTACCCAAACCATATCTGCTGCTTCTGTACGATAAATTCTTTTTGCCTTACCTTCATACAGCAATTCTAGCTTTTGCATTTCGCAAGCCCCCTGTAGTTTGAAAAATGTGAATAATATTTTTATAAAGAATGGCACAGAATGACTCTATTCTGTGCCATATGAAATTTTACGCTTCGTTTAATCCAAGGCGTTCAAAGATTGTATCAACGTGTTGCATATGATGTTCATAATTGAAACATTCGTTAATTTCTTCTTGCGTTAACTTACTTGTAATACGCTCGTCAGATTCTACAAGCTCTTTAAATTGTACTTGTGTTTCCCAAGCTTCCATTGCTTTAGGCTGTACGATATCATAAGCTTCTTCACGTACCAGACCTTTGTCAATTAGTGTAAGCATTACGCGTTGAGAGTAAATTAAGCCGTATGTTCTTGTCATATTGCGTTTCATATTCTCTGGGAATACAGTTAAGTTTTTAACGATATTACCAAAGCGATTTAACATGTAATTTAACGCGATTGTAGCATCTGGTAAAATTACGCGTTCTGCAGAAGAGTGAGAGATATCACGCTCATGCCATAACGGAACATTCTCGTAAGCTGTCATCATATAACCGCGGATAACACGAGCTAAACCAGTCATATTTTCAGATCCAATTGGATTACGTTTATGCGGCATTGCAGAAGAACCTTTTTGACCTTTTGCGAAAGCCTCTTCAACTTCACGTGTTTCACTCTTTTGTAAACCACGAATCTCAACTGCCATCTTTTCAACAGATGTTGCGATTAGTGCAAGTGTTGACATGTAATGTGCATGACGATCACGTTGCAATGTTTGTGTTGAAATTGGTGCTGCTTCTAATCCTAAGTTTTCACAAACATACTTTTCTACGAATGGATCAATATTTGCATATGTACCAACCGCACCAGATAACTTACCAACGCGAACTGTATCAGCAGCTTGTTTGAAACGCTCTACGTTACGTTTCATTTCTTCATACCAAAGACCAAGTTTTAAACCAAATGTTGTTGGCTCTGCATGTACACCGTGTGTTCTTCCCATCATAATCGTGTATTTATGCTCTTTCGCTTTATTAGCTAAAATGCTAACAAAGTTTTCTAAGTCTTTTAACAAGATTTCATTTGCTTGTTTTAAGATATAAGATAACGCTGTATCTACTACGTCTGTAGATGTTAAACCGTAATGAACCCATTTACGTTCCTCGCCTAATGTTGGTGTTTCTGATACAGCACGAGTGAAAGCAACTACGTCATGACGTGTTTCTTTTTCAATTTCATAAATACGATCAATATCAAATGTTGCATGTTCACGAATTTTTTTCACATCTTCTTTTGGAATATCGCCAAGCTCAGCCCATGCTTCACACGCTAAAATCTCAACTTCTAACCACGCTTTAAATTTGTTCTCTTCCGTCCAAATCGCACCCATTTCAGGGCGTGTATAACGATTAATCATCTTTTTCCCTCCAACAGTTGTTCTTGATGGTCCCAAATATGCAAACTCTTCGCTTTTTCTAGAGCGACTTCAATATTATCATTTAAAATATTAACATGCCCCATTTTTCGCTGCGCTTTTGCTTCTTCTTTTCCATACAAGTGTAAATAGCACCCGGTTAGTCTATTCACTTGTCCTAGGACCCCTTCTATATGTTCGCCTAAAATGTTTACCATGACAACTGGTTTTAACAAATTTGTTTCTCCAAGAGGTAAATTACAGATTGCTCGAATATGTTGACCAAATTGACTCGTTTCACATGCATCCTGTGTATAGTGTCCTGAATTGTGAGGTCTTGGTGCTAATTCATTAATGTAAATCTCACCGTCAGCTGTAGCAAACATCTCTACCGCTAGTGTTCCCACAAGTTCTAGTTCATCCGCAAGTACCTTTGCGTAAGCAATTGCTTTTTGAGAAAGTTCTTCTGTAATGCGGGCTGGAACGATAGATTCATGCAAAATATTATTTACATGAATATTTTCCGCTACCGGAAATACTTTAGTTTCACCACTTACACTACGAATTACAATAACTGATACTTCTTTTTCAAAAGGCACCCATTTTTCTAGAATGCACTCTGCTTTATTAGTAAGTTCTTTTGCTCTCACAACATCAGCTTCACTCTTTAAAACCACTTGCCCTTTACCATCGTATCCACCTGTCGTTGTTTTTAAGACAGAAGGGAAAGATAACTCTTTAATTGCTTCTGTAAGTTGATCTTGATTTTGAACCAATCTATACGATGCTACTGGTAACCCAGCTTTTTCAATTGCATTCTTTTCTGTAAAACGATTTTGCGTTTTATTTAACAACTGACTACCTTGTGGTAAGTAAGCATGTTTTTCAAGCCATTGTAAACATCTATAATCAATATTCTCAAATTCATATGTGACAACGTCGCTTATCTCTGCTAAATGCTGAATTGCTTTTAAATCGTCATATGGTGCAACGACTTCAACATCAGCAACTTGTGCACATGGTGAATGCTTTGTAGGATCTAAAACAGCAATTTTATAACCCATTTCCTTAGCTGCCAACGCCATCATTCTTCCAAGCTGGCCGCCTCCAATAATGCCGATTGTTTTTCCAGGTAAAATGATTCTCGTCATACTAGCTCACTACCTTCACGCACAGTTTTCTCAATAGCTTCTCGTCTCAACTCTAATGCATCATGTATATCATCATGAAATGATCCAAGTATTTGTGCAGCAAGTAATCCAGCATTCGTTGAACCAGCCTTACCAATTGCAACAGTTGCAACTGGAACCCCTCCTGGCATTTGGACAATGGATAATAACGAATCTAGGCCGTTTAACGCCTTTGATTGAACTGGAACACCAATTACAGGAAGATTTGTCTTCGCTGCAACCATTCCTGGTAAATGCGCTGCTCCGCCGGCTCCAGCAATAATAACTTTTAATCCACGTTCACGAGTTGTTTCTGCATATTCAAACATATAATCCGGAGTCCGATGAGCGGATACAACTTTTTTCTCATACGGTATATTTAATTCATCTAAAATGTCACAAGCATATTTCATTGTTTCCCAGTCTGACGTGCTTCCCATTATGACTCCAACTAGTGATTTCATATTAGAATCCCCCCGATTCAAATAAAAAAAGCCTGAAATAGAACAGTTTCTCTTTTACTATGAGAGAAAGTGCTCTACTCAGGCATACGTATCCCTTGTGAATAGAAAAATACCGAGTGACTTTCCCTCATAGTCTAACGAATAACGGTCGTTAGGTAGAGACTTGCAGGCCATATCCCCGCGATTATATGAGGTCTTATATATTATTGTTTCTATGGCTATATTAACAATATTTCATAAACAATGTCAATAAATAATCGAATGTTTTTTTATTAGTCATCGATAACGTTCGTGTTTTAGTTATATTCAAAAGAAGAATTGCAACTATATGCAAGAAGGAAAGGGAATTAGAATATATATTTCTAGAGATCTATTTTATGTATAACTATTTATATAATACTTCAGTATGTTTTAATCAATATATATACTCTCTTGTGTTCTATACATCGATAGAACCTATATTATAACGATTTAATTTCAAAGGAGGAATAACCGTGAAAAAAATAACTGTGCTATTATCCTATTTATTTTTCTCTATCGCAGTAATTGCTGTAATTATTGAATGCTTATTTATATCATCCCATTTTTTCTACTCTCATTATTATGATAGAAATAATCTTTCCTATTCTTAGGGATTATTTTAGGAGCATTCGAAAAATCCGGAGCACAAAAAATCATTACCATTATTTTAAACTGCCTCTATTTCATTCTTTTTTCGTCTTTAGGGTTATTAAATTTATGGATTTTAACCTTCGGTAATTAAAAATAAACACAAAAAAACCAAGTCGAAACGACTTGGTTTTTGCTTGGCGACGTCCTACTCTCACAGGGACAAGGTCCCAACTACCATCGGCGCTAGAGAGCTTAACTTCCGTGTTCGGTATGGGAACGGGTGTGACCTCTCTGCCATCATCACCAAACTGATGAAGGTATATTCCTTCAAAACTAGATAACATT
>NZ_QNUA01000031.1:0-65342 GCF_008042285.1 Bacillus sp. AR13-1 | reverse complement strand
CTTGACAGGGGTCACTGCATGAAAATGGTTTCCTCTTTTTTAACGGTTCCAATGTACAAAATTAGTCCATTTAACATTTGTTGGTTTGAAATAAAGTTTAATCAAAAATACCTCGCAATCCCAAGTTTTACGATAAATAAAAAGAATCCATTTTGAAAAAAGATTGATCAAAATGGATTTTTCTCCAGCAGATTTTTGTTTCGGTTTTATAAAAAAGTTTGATCATTTTCTGCCTGTATTGCTCCATAATCGCGCCCTTTAATGGAAGACTTGATTTCAAAGTAAATTATATGAATGGGGGTGTTTTAAAATGGGTAGAAGTATAAATTTTAACAAAGAACATGTTTTGAATAAAGCTATGTATTTATTCTGGGAAAAAGCTTATGACGCTACATCCATTTCAGATCTTTTCAACACAGTGACCTAATACATAACAATCGAGATAATTATGATGAATGCTGTCTTTAGCTTGTTATTTGTAAATTCTAGGAACTCTCTGACCCAAGTTACAAGCAACTTCATACGATATGGTTCCTAACATACTTGCCACTTCATCTAATGATATGAAATAATCCCCTTGACCTCCATAAACTACCACCTCATCACCAATATTTACACCCTTAATATCAGTAACATCAATCATACAAAAATCCATACATATTTTACCAAAAACAGGAGCTAATTGTCCGTGTATAAGGACATAAGCCGTTCCAGATAATCGCCTCGAATACCCATCTGCATACCCAATTGGAATAGTTGCAATAATTGCTTTATCTCTTTCAATGTTAGTTGCTCCATATGATACGCCATACCCTTTCTCAAGTGTCTGAATATAGATGACTTTGGTTTTTAACTGTATTGCTTGTTTAAGATTAACTTTTGTTTTATTCACCTCTTTAGATGGATAAAGACCATACATTGAAATTCCAATACGAACCATATCGTAGGTCATATCTGGCATTTCTATTGTTGCAGCACTATTCGCAATATGAAATAGGGGAATAGAAACTTTTCGTTTCTCCAATTCTTCCAATAACCTTTTCCATCGGTTCTTTTGTTTTTCTGCATACCGTTTGTCAGCTTCATCTGCGGTAGCAAAATGTGAGTACACTCCTTCTAGATAGAGCCCATCCATTCGTGACACGATATGGATAAAATCACTTGCTTCTTCTGCTTGAAGTCCCAATCGTCCCATTCCTGTATCGACTTTGACGTGAACCTTTGCCTTTTTTCCTAAGATCTGCCCAGACTTTGATAATGCTTCTGCATGTTCCATATCAAAAATTGATTGTGTTAAATCCCAATAAACAACATGATTCGCTGCTGATGGAGGTGTGTATCCAAGTATAAGTATAGGTGCCTGAATATCTGATTTTCGTAGTTTAATCGCTTCTTCTAAACTGGCCACTGCTAAATAATCCACTCCACTATTAATCGCTTTTTTGGAAACCTCGACAGCACCGTGGCCATAACCATTCGCTTTTACGGTGGCCATTATTATTGTTGAGTTAGGTATTATTCTTCGAAATTCACTAATATTATGTGAAATATTGCTAAGGCTAATTTCAGCCCATATTGGTCTATACATCATTTCCCCTCACTTTAGGTGAATTTTCAATGATCGTTTCAAGTAGCTCATTAAACGGATTGCCCGCTGATTGTGCCCTTTTTAAGAGCAGACTTTTTTTCGTCTTCCCAGACAATTAATTAACTTCCAACACATAAGGGATACTATACAGGACGGCCGTCTGTAAGCTTAAAGTCGTTAAATACTACATTCATACCCTTGCTAAAATTTTTACATACCTGCACTAATCCCAAAAGGTCCACACAATATGTATTTTTACGGTCTTATGGTAGGGTGTGGAACCACCAAGATAGATGGTAGCTAGAAAATATGGTGGTGGGCCAACTCCCTTTAGATTAATTAAACTCAAATAAATTGTACAAGGAGTTATTCTATTAAATGGCGCAATTCAAAAAGACACGTCTTTATATATGCACGCCTCGATTTTGATTAAAGATTAATTTCTAGCTTTCAAAAATATTTAATATAAAAATCGTGTCTCAACTTTCCGCTCAGCTGAGCATATATTCTCGTGGTTTCACTCTTCTCATGACCAAGTAAGCTTTGTATCACTTCAAGTGACGCACCGTTGTTAATCATATGTGTAGCATAGCTGTGACGTAATTGATGAGGATGAATACTCTTTTTAATCCTGGCACGATTTGATATACGTTTGATAATAAATTTTAGGTTATCAATACTCATACGTCTTTTTGGCCTTCTTTCCGTAATAAACAAACAAGGCTCCTCATCATCTCTTTCATCTAGATACCTTTTTAACCAAATGGTGCAACGAGTATTAAAGTATACTTCCCTTTCTTTATCACCTTTCCCATGTACAATGACAGAATTTGTTGAGAAGTTAATATCGACACGATTCAGTTTTACGACTTCCCCAATACGGCAGCCAGTAGAATACAAAAATTCAAATAATGCATTCTCCATTGAGTTATGACATGCTTCCCTAAGATGTTCAATCTCTAGTTCCGAAAGGAATTTTGGGATTTTTTTGCCTAATTTCGGCTCTTTTAATTTAGCAGCAGGGTTTTTAAGAATAAAACCTTCATCATGTGTCCATCTAAAAAGTGATTTGATGCAACGAACTCGGTGTCCTAAACTAGATGGCTTTAAGTGTTCTCCTGCTTCAATTAAGTAACCCTTTAGTTTTTCTGTAGTAAATTCACTCATGTTAATGTCACCAAAATAACGTAATAAAAGATTATATTGAAAACAATATGTTTTTAAAGTCAGAGGTGAATATCCCTCAATTTTTTTATCTAATTGATACCGTTCCCAGGCCTCAGATAATAACATTATTCTTCACGCTCCCATTCTATAAATCAATTAATCTAGATTCTATTATGCTCAAGGAGAGTCTCTTTTATACGTTAGTTATTCAACAATCGCAGAAAACAAAAAAATTACTTAACCATGAGAACACTTGAAATACAAGAAAAAGACGCTTCTCTATAAAAGAATAGCGCCCTATTGTGGTATTAGTGCTCTTACAATGTAGTAATAATCGGTCCTTCCTTGGTAAGGATAATCGTATGTTCGTATTGAGCCACAAAGCTTTCATCGGTTAGGCAGGTCCATCCATCTTCGGATTGGAAAACTTCCTCTTCAAATGTAGAGATCATAGGCTCAAAGGCAATTACCATACCATCCTTTAAAATTTCGTCATCACAGTGAGAGAAGTAATTGAAAATGTGTTTTGGTTCTTCATGAATCGAACGCCCAACACCGTGTCCAGTAAGATTTTTTATGACTGTTAAGCCATGCTGTTTTGCTACATTGTGTGCAGCTTTTCCGAGCGCGCTTTTTTTTGAACCTGGCTTTGCCTTCTTAAGTCCAGCATCGAATGCTTCTTTAGCAACGTCACATATTTTCTGTAAAATTGTCTCTCCTTCCCCTACTACAAAGGAAATTCCGGTATCTGCGAAATATCCGTTTTTTGAACCTGAAACATCAATATTTACAATGTCCCCTTCTTGAATGGTCCGTCTCCCTGGAATCCCGTGCGCTACTTCTTCATTTATGCTAATACATGTATATCCAGGAAAATCGTATTCACTTTTTGGGGCAGATTGAGCTCCTGCTTTTTCAAACATCTCTCTCGCAATTTCATCGAGTTCTTTTGTGGTAATTCCAGGTTTCGTACTATGGACTAATTCATCTCGAATCGCGCCACAAATTTCACCAATTACTTTTAATCCATTAAAATCCTCTTCAGTCTTTGCAACCATTGTATATCCTCCCTTTTTAAAGTATTTTATGATTAGTATACCATTTAGTTTCTAGCAGGAACGGGGTTTTCTTCAACAATCTGGCCCTTTAGTGGAGTAACTTTATTGCTACTCAACAGTTCTTTAATCCTCCTTTCAATTCAGACATTCTTTTCACTATAACCCCCCCCCTTTAGATAAACAGATCCAAAGGGGCAAAACATCGCAACTTTTTTATAAACACCGTGACTTTATTTAAAAGCGACAACATTTCTTCACTTTCTGATGTATCCTGAGCTACTTTCCATTTTGTCAGCAATCCCCCCTTCCTCTTTCTTGCCAGAATAAACAACAGGTCCAATTTCTTGAACAGAACTAATCGCCATTTGGTGTATCTATTGCTTTGTTAAGTTAGTAGCTGTATTACAGTAATATATATAATTCAATTAGAAAATCTATATTTAAATAAAAATATAATAAATTTAGTTGAATTTATTAATATTATGACTCTACATGTTAATTATAAAGATGGTGTACATATGAGATTAACAAGTGAATGTCTAGAACCTAACACTAGAGATACTGAATTTGCAATTATGTGAGTTAATAACAGAGAAGTGAACTTATAACATGACATTGACAAATCGCCTTTATCAATAGATATAAAGGGTAGAAAAAACGTAAATAAAGAAAAATGAATAGGAAGATCTCTTTATTAAATTAGTAAGTTCATATCAAACCATTTGATATGAAAAAAGCAATGATTTTTAATATTATATACACCCTTTACATGCACAGTTTACATATAAAGCTTATATATAAGCTGTGTAGAAAGAAAATGTGTTAAATATGTTAATATGAAATTGATATAGGAACTACAAAACCTTTGTTTTTAAAGGTTTATATATACATCTTATAGAGAGGGCTTATAAATACAGCTTATAAATAAAGCGTATGAATACTTTGTGAAGTTTTTTTACTTAAAATGTTTGTAGTTTGATATTTTTTATAAAGGATTATTCAAAAGAATGTCAAATTAAATAATGAATTTATAGTTTTATAGACGGTATTGTTAATTACATGAAACCTATAATTGACATATACAATATACATCGTACATATACGTCGTATATATTTATGTTTATATATCAACATTTCGGCCTAACTTAAGACTTATACGCTTTATATGTAAGTGCTGTATATAATGACTTGATATACGCTTTATAATAATGTAATATATTCGTAGGAATAATTAACCAACGTTTTAAGGGGGAGGCAACTTGAACGAGGTATTGAGCGAAAAGTATAAAGTAATTAAATTTCCTGATGAAGTTGTGAACATGTTTGCAGACATTCTTGAAGAAGACGAAATACTTTATAATGTATTTCATTACATAGGATCTGAGGTAAATAAACAATACCAAGAGACGAAATATATGAGGGGTATCTCAATAAATGAAATAGTAGGTAATGTTGTAATTGATAGGAGAGTTAAGAAATTAAAGGGAAAATCGTATTCATTAGAGGTTGAACGAACCAATATATCAAGAAGATCAGCTGAAGTAAGTGTTAGTACATTATCTTCAATGTCATTAATAACTGAAAAGATTATGCATCCTTATAAATTTTTAATCTCAACAATTAGAGGACAGCAGGTGTTAATTGAACTAGGAAGACGTAAACAAACCAATAAATAAGAAAAAGGAGAGATAAAATAATGGCGAAGAACTTTCTGAAAAACGAAGTAGCAGTAAAAATGACAATGGTTGGTTTTGGTCAAGCTGGAACTAGAATGGTAGATAAATTTGCTGAATATAAGCATACGGATGGAACATCTGTGTACAACTGTCTTGCTTTAAATAGTAACGATGGTGATTTAGCAGAATTAAAAAATGTGCCTAAAAGTAACCAAGTATCACTAAAATTAGGCGGACTAGGGAAGAATCCAGAACGTGCTGTAAAAGTACTAGAATCAAATGATGAAGCGAAAGAAAAGTTAAAAGAATTCATCACAGAGCGTGTAAGACCAACAGATGAATTGGTACTATTTTTTGCTGGATTAGGCGGTGGAACAGGTACTTCTACAATCATTAAAGCAATTGAAGAATTCTCGGCTTTTCATAATAAACCTATAATCGCTGAAGAACTTAAAAGTATGGCAATGAAAATTTCTAGAGAGGAATTAATAGCAAATCAACAAAAGTATGCAAGAATTGCATTCAATAATGCAATTGAGCGTAAAGATTTTATTAAAATGGGTATTGTTGTGACACTCCCTGTAAGAGCCGATGGGCCTGATGTACTAAGACAAGTAAATAAATTCTCTCAAGAGATTTGGAAGTTAGCAAATGAACCAGCAAAAGGTGTTGCATTCGTTGTTTTCGCGGATAACCAACATTTCTATGATGAATTTAAGGGATTAAACGAAAATGAGAAAAAAGGTATTGCTAATTCACGAGACTATGCTAATCAGCGCATTGGTGAAATCATCCATGAATTAAATACAGCTTCTAATGGCGCAGGAACATCTGTTATTTTAGATTCTCAGGACTTTAAACGTATTTTATTAGAGAAAACTGGCTGTCTAGTTATTAATAAAATTTCTCGCAATATGAATCAAATTGAAAATAGTAAAGAAATAGTAGATATGTTCTCAGAATCGTTGAAAGGAAGCTCTTTCCACCCTCCTATAGAATTAATGAAAAAGAACGATGATGGTGAGTTGGAGGCGTCTAAGGTGCATCATTTTGGAATGCTTGCAATTCTAGACGAACAAAAGAATATTGATGATTCATTTATGGATGATGCAAAAGTAGAAGTTACGAATACATTACCAATCAACGGTACGGTATTTAATGGGTATTTAATTAGTAAAAATGATTTTATGGGCAGTGTGTATACGTTCTATAAAACTGATGCATTACCGTCCCGTTTGTCTAAAGGTTTAGTTGAAGAATTCAATGAATTTAAAGAGAAGCAAAGTCAAATTCAGTTTAAAAAATCTCAAATTAGTACAATTGAAATGCAAGATCAAGACGATGATTTCAGTATTAATTTTGGTGATTACATCGATATGGGAACTAGTAATGAGGAACCATCAGCAGATGCTGAGAATGATGAAGAATTAGCTGCATTTATGGATCCAGACAAAATGTTTGGTACATCAAAATAAAAAAAAGAGGTCTGGGAATATCCCGGGCCTCTTTTTTATTATTCTGATGTCATAATAGATTTCATATACTCTATCATGTTTTCGTTTAAATAATTCTCTATAAAAAGATGTTTTTTTGCTAAATCTTCCTCTTTTTTAAACCAACCAACTTTTTTCACACGCTTTTCTTCAGGCTTTTCATTCCAGAGTTTTTCAGCTTGTCTTCTTAACTCTTTACGAGCTCTATGTTCAATTATTATGTTATCAAGTCTTTCTTGTCTTTGACGTTCTTTCATAGCAATTGGATCTTCAGGTTGAGGCAATGCTTTTAATACATTTTCGAATTTCTCTTGAAATTGTATTTCGATGTTTTGTAAATGTGCTTGAACTTTTTGTTCCACCAATTTTTCAATTGTCTCAGCTGCGTCTTGAAAATCAATTTGAGATAATACTTCATTAGAGTGGTTTTCAGGAGATACTGGCCTTAGTTCGAATTGATGCGGCAAAAGTTCGATTATGGCATCTAAAGACCACTTTTCATCCCTTTTCTGTTTTATGAAAAGAGCTATATTTAAATCCAATGAATTATATAGCTTTTCATTTGTATTATTGGTTCTAAGTGTCCCGTGCAATCCCTTCTCTTCTAACGTATTGAACCAATTATAAACAGTATTATGGTGCCTACCTACTAACTTAGAAAACTCTGTTATTCGCCAGGCTTTTTCAAAAGCGTCTTCGTGTAATGAGTTCTCATCATCTACCATGGTTTGTTCGGATTGGTTTTCCTGCTTAATCATAGTGTTACCTCCTTAACAGTATGTAATTGTGCGGATAAATGACATTAACATGAAATGTGAGATTGATATGTTAAGTGCTTTTCGACGATATTAATAAAAATCCCTTCCTTATCTGATATTAACATGAAAGATGAAATTAACATGTCATAACAAAAGTGTTAACAGAACATCAACAAAATGTGGGTTATTCTCACCGAATGTTAATGTTTTGTTAACTAGGGTTTTAAATGCATCAATGTTATATAGGATTAATGAGGTAACTTTGCCCCCTATATCCTTATAAATTGTTACTATGAGATTGACATTTTTATTCACTTAATATTAATGATAAATAAATATAATCGATTTGTAAATAAATTATGAGGATATAGCATTGAACTTTCAAAAATAATAGGTATAAATATGATAAAAAGAGTCCATATTATTAATAATTGCAGTATGAGCCTGTTTCATTCATAACACTTGAGAGTATAGAACGGATATCTATTTGACTAATAGAGGCAGTGTCTCTTTTTAACTGATCCCAAGACTAGTAAAGCAATTTTCGATAATAACTATTATAGGTCTATATGAACGTTAAATTCTAATTTGATGACTGTATAGGATAGTTAATTTATTGGTTGTTAGTCGTTTGAAACACTATAAAGTACTATTCGCTTTGTTGATTAGCTTAAATGATTATTTTGTAAGTGTAAATCACAAAGAAAAAGCTTTTACTAATAGGATCTATACGGCCTTTATTAATTGTAAATAATATTCAATCGTTGTGAATCTGGTATATTAATAGCGCTACTAATAAGGATCTACATCTATCAATGTTTTGTTAATGTCTTGTCATCGATAGAATTAAGTATAGTTGATATAAGATTAACAATTGTGTCGTTCTAAGTATTAACATGTCAATGTTTCTTGATATGTTAATCTCATTTACAGTACGTATGCGGACCTGTTTCTGTAGAATGTCAACCTTATGTCAATGCTCGTAGGGATAACATCTGTAATTAAAATATTGTTCCTTCAATTACATACCCAAGAGTGGATTTAAAACTTCTAAAGCTTATATTACAAAGTAATTTTGCTCAAATTAAGATAGTATTCTATTGATATGAATTCACTATAATGGACAGTGCTTTGCTTGATAGTCTGCATTTCTTGATAATTTTCAGCGCGAAATTTCTAGCGATTTATAAAGTGTGGTTCTTAAGTAGTGTGGATTTTCGTATTTTAATTCTCATCCTAATAAAGTTGTAGTTTTATAGATCTGTTGTTAATGTCTTGTTTTTATTAAAACCAATGATAGTTAACATAACATTGATATTTTTATTCTCTTGAAAATTAACATGTTAATATCTGCTGATGTGTCAATACCATTCTAGATATGTATTTAGATCCTGCTTTGCGAAATGTTAATGTCATATCGACACTCCATGAGAAGAATTTCTTTATATGAAGTACTAAATCTTCAATTATGTAGCTAATGGTAAATCGGAAATCTCTAAGTTGCATGTTACAAAGTAATTCTGATATTACTTTATTAAATACAATCAGATACACTGGATGTAATTTTACTTTAACTTTACAGTCTATATGTTCTATTAATCTTCCACTCGAAATTCTCTTATCAATATATAAAGAAACATTCTTTATATATTGATAAGGAATCATTGTATTTATTGAGGGTTTTCAAATACTGTAAATTTTTGTATTTTAATTCTCATACCAATAAACCTATGGTTTATCGATGTATTGTTAGTTTCTAGTTATCATTAATAGCAAGGGGAGTTGACATGAGGTTAACATTTTAATGCTCCCTAAGGTTAACATGTTAATGTCTGTTGATATGTTAATCTCATTTCTGGTCTGTATTTTGATTCGATTTTGCGATATGTTAATCTCGTGTTAATATCCTTTAGGGAGAATTTCTTTGTATGAAGTACTAATTCTTCAATATTTATACCGATTGTACAACTTTTTAGAGTAACAGTATCAGTATGTCCAAGATTTAGAGATTACTTACATGCATTTTAAATTTTATGCATCTGAACTGTTAATACTATTTGTAGGATTTTCCGCTTTTTTGTCGAATATACTTAATGCAAGGAGGGACATTACATGATTATTAAAGACTATTTCATCAATCTTTCTATTTTTTCTTTACTTGTTAGCGCAGCAATATTTATTTAAGTATTTACGAGTCATTCCAGGCGATATTTTGAAAAATTCTATGGAGGGATCATCGCAGCTACTTTGATGTTCTTTTCTTTTCCGTACATGGGATTTTCCTACGATCTTCGAGTTGTTCCTCTTATTCTATCTTTTATTTACTTTGGTCGCATTGCTGGTTGGATTACGTTAATTAGCATTATTATAATGCGTATCTTTTACATTGGTAAGTATTGGGAACCACCTGTGATTGCTTATTTAGGTATGGGTATCCTATTTACTACTTTTAAAACATATTTTAAAAACCTTAATCCATTTAAAAGTGCATCTTTATATTTTTCTGTTTTTGTGGGAATAAAGTGGTTAGTTGGTGTATTCTTTAATACTACATTGCTTTACACTCAAGGCTTATTATATATAGATTTAGGACTTTTAATTGGGCTATTTCTTATGGAAGCTTACCAGACATATTATTTAACACAGGACTTATCTAAAATGAATCGAAAATTAAAAAAATCGAAGCAAGAACTCACAGATACCGTACATGAGCTTCAAGGGGGGATCTTTAAATTTAAAAAAGTGGGTAAGCACTTTATACACACTTTATGTGATGGACAGTTTTATTATCAAAACGGATTTTATTCTGAACAGGTGGTAGGGAAAAGCTTACGCACTATTGATGCTTCTATTGTTCCTCCACATTTAGTTCCTCAATTGATGAAGTATTATCTTCAAGCATGGGAAGGGAAAGAAATTATATTTGAATTAGCCTGGCCAAATGATAAAACTATTATTCTTATTGCGCTTAGGCCGATTAAACGAAATGGACAAGTTATTGAAGTTGTTGGTTCTACAGTCGATATAACCGAAAGGAAAAAGGTAGAATCAGAATTAAGAGCAACCAAAGAATTACTGGAATCATTTATAAAGCATAATGTAGACGCTATTACCATATCTGATCGAGAAGGACATATTTTACAAGCTAATAAAGCTTATGAAAAGATATTTGGGTGGTCATCACACGAAATCATAGGTAAGAGATTACCTTGTGTACCAGACTTCTTAATGGACGAATCGCTTAAAATATTCAGAAAATTCTAACGGGTGAATCCGTAGTTACTCGATTAGAAACTGTTAGACAACGTAACGATGGAAGCCTTCTTGATGTCAGTCTTACAGTTTCTCCTATTTTAGATGTAAGAGGAAATGTGATAGCTTTATCAGTAATATGTAGAGACATCTCTGAAAGAAAACAAGCAGAAAGAGAACGGCATCGTTTACACCAACAATTAAGTGATAGTGAAATGAAGTACCGTGCACTAATCGAACAAGCAACTGACGCAGTATATGTAGTAGAGCTAAATGAAGATCATGTTCCAAGTCGATTTATTGAGGTAAACCCTGTTGGGTGTAAAAGATTTGGATATAGTAGAGAAGAGCTGCTATCGTTGCCATTTCCAAATGCTGTACCACAAGATTCTCCAATGATTATAAAGTTGTTAGAAAAAATTAGAGAAGGATAGACTTCTTTCACTTTGCAAGATGAATATGTTTTTCCAACAGGAAAAATAATAACAACCGAGTTTAGTGTCCGTGTTTTTAACTTGAATGGTAAAAAAGTTTTTCTAAGCATTTCTCGTGATATCACTGAACGGTTAAAAACAGAAGAATTACTACGAAAATCTGAAAAACTTGCTGTTGTAGGACAATTAGCGACTGCAATGGCTCATGAAATTAATAATCCATTAACCGCAATGAAAGGGTTTATGCAATTACTAAAATCAACGGAAAATGAGAATAATCAGGGTTATATAAATATAGTATCATCAGAGATTGAGCGTATAGAAAGTATTACAAATGAATTTATGGCGGTAGCTAAACCACAGGTGGTAAAGATACAACCTAATGATATTAGTGTGCTAATGGATCAAGTTTTAATGCTACTGCAACCTCAAGCAATGATGAATAATATACAAATTAGAATCGATTTTACACCGGATATTCCATTGATTTCATGTGAAGGAAATCAGTTAAAACAAGTATTTGTAAATATTTTAAAAAATGCAATTGAATCCATGCCAATGGGAGGGAAAATTTTGATTCAAATTGATAAACTTGATAATGATCAAATAAGCATGCGCTTTATCGATCAAGGGTGTGGGATTCCAAAAGAACGTATACCATATCTAGGAGAACCGTTTTACAGTATTAAGGAAGAGGGGATTGGCTTAGGATTAATGGTCTGTTATAAAATTATAGAAACACATCAGGGAAAGGTATTTATTGAGAGTGGAGTAAATAAAGGAACAACAGTTGAAGTTACTCTCCCTATTTGTACAATTCAAAAGTAATACTTTCCTTTACTAATAGTTTCTAAATAGCCTTAAAAAAATGTAATACTAGTGTCACCTAATGAAATGGAAACAGCGTATAAGGTACTTTAAAATTCAAAGTATTCCTATGAATAAAACAAATAAACAATAGAATGGAATTGTGAATGAACATGAGTGAAAAATTAGTGCCCCCCCTATTTGTATTAGGAAGTGTCATGTTACTAACACTGGGTGCTTATGTATATGAAATTATGGATTACGGAAAACTAGGTGAATTTAGTAAAGAAGCTTGGCCAAAGACTAAAAAAACAGCTAAACAAGCAACTATTAATCACTTTAAAACAGAAAAGAATATTGATGTTGTCATTACTCAGATGGGTTTCTCAGAAGAATATGCGAAACCTGAGATTTATTTAGATGGACATGTCTCTGGTAATGAGCAACAAAAGATTTCTGCTACTGTAAACTCTTTAGAAGATTATCGAGTTAAGGACACATCTAAAAACTAAATTTACTAACTGCTCTTTTTGAGTTTCCTGAATAGCTCTCACTATACTGTTAATGGTTTTGATGCAAAAACTCTAAGACTCTTACAAGTAATCTCCTGAACTTGGATTAGATATTGCAGAATTATTGATTGAAATGCACAAGGGAGAACGTGTTGTGAGGGATCACACAGACGGCAAGTGTGGCTTTAAAACAAAGTTTGATAATTTATAAAAAAGTCTGATCATTTAAAATAAAGATTGATAATATGTAAAAAAGTTTGATCAAAATCCTGTGTTGATGTGCAGGATTTTTTCTTATTCAGCAATCGGGCCATTTTGTGGAATAACACTTAATAAGAAAAAGTGTTATTTAGTTATTTTGCTAGTAACACCCTGATTCAAAAACCAAATTTTTTCATCACTTTCCAGATTTCCTCACTCGCTTAAATACATGACATCTTGTACCACATTTTTTTCTTTTCAGGAAGTAAACAAAGGAACTCTAATGAATTGCCGTCAGGATCGTAAAAATAAAGATTACCAGTAGGTGTCCAGGTTTGTACCATGGGCTCTGTAGGTTCAAGACCAAAAGCCAATCTTGGACATATACCTTTATTGAGTAGCCATTCTCTTGCATTAATTATATCTTCATAGTTAATCTTGAATGCAAAGTGGCTTTTATGAAATTCTTCTTCTGAAACCTCCCTAACGCTCAGCATTTGTTCTCTCTTTTTATTTTTATCAAACCAAAAAAATGCTACACGGCGCTCTTCAATATAATGGGCTAGATCTAATCCTAGTTTATTATAAAATTCTATTAATGTTTCTAAATTTTTTGTTTGAACATGTGTTTCATATAAGATCCTGGAAACATAGTATATCCTCCTTAGTGTTTTTTTTGAAAATTCTTACTATGGATGACCGTTTTAGCAAATTAGAAATAGAAGTGATATCGTATAATTGGCTGAGCATGTATACATTGAATAAAAAGACCCATGTCGTTCAAGATAAACTGATCAATTGTAGATTAATTGGGATTTGGCAAGAGGGTATGGTCCAAATTCCAACAGATTTGTCTCAAGAAGAAAATATGGAGTGGAGTAAACTCATGAGTGGTTTAGGTCAAGTTGATACAGATTCGATTCGATCGATTAACTTAATGGATTGGGCAAAGAACCACATATTTTATGATCGTGTCCGTCTATTTTTTCTAGCAATGTGCAGGCAATGGTCGTATTGTGACAATCCGAGTGTTTTAAGTGCTGGTTTTGTGATCAAGCAAGGACAGCTGGCTGGACAGGGTGTCAAATATATTGATGGAGGCTGGCAAACCGTTGTGGATGACCTGCATGGACTAGCCGTGAAAGCTGGGGTAACCTTTGCCACTGGATGTAAAGTGAATCAAATTCAGCATAGCTCTGGTACTGTTCGTGCCTTATCGCTATCAGATGGTAATACAGTCTTAACGTCTTCAGTTGTCATTACTGCAGGACCAAATGAAGCTTTCCGGCTTGTTGAGGGAGCAGATTATATGTCGCTTGGAAGGTGGAAGAATGAATCTCGTCCCCTATATGCAGCATGTCTAGATGTAGCATTGAATCGTCTGCCAAATTCGGAGAGAGCTTTCGCCCTTGGCTTGGATCAACCATTCTATTTTTCGATTCAGTCGCTATCGACTAAATTAAGTGAAAATGGAGCGTATGTACTTCATGTCATGAAGTATAACGATAATCGGAGTCAGACAGATCCAAAAGAGGACAAGAAGCAATTGACTAATCTACTGGATCTTTTACAGCCTGGATGGGATAAGGAAGTTGCCTCCATACGTTTCTTACCTAAAATAACGGTTGCCCACGATTCACGTACGATTCACCACGATGGAGCTGGTTCGGCTCCGGGTGTTTTCGTTCCAGAAGTAAATGGGCTTTATGTTGCTGGGGATTGGGTCGGCTTAGAAGGCCGGCTGGCCGACGCGGCAATGATCAGCGCAAAACTTGCTGCACAGGGGGTTATTAACAATTCATATTAACGACATGGTAAATCGGAAGGATCTCAATGATTCTTTTAAATTGGAATTGAAAACAGATTTGACAACTAACTTTTCTGATTCCATGCACTTTATATAATCTTCCTATTGTACGTAATTGCCCTTCTAGCTTACGGGTGCATTAGCTTAAGAGCGGAGCTGTCTTTAAGGCAGCTTTTTCTTATGCAACAAACGGGGCAGGATAGTTGAACAAGCTCGCTCGACGAAATGGGCATTCCTAGTATTATAAGGGATACCCTTTTTACTAAACTATAGGGTATTTTGTTAGGATTCAAAGTGTAGAATCATTTTACTGGTTTGACCTGTAAACTTATAATTATAGGACCCTTTCAGGCTTTTTAAGTCACCGGTAGCTTTGATGATTGTTGCCGGAGAATCTAGATTTCCTTTATCAAAAATTCCTTGCTCTATGGCTGTAAATGTCCCCCGTTTCTCCTTGTAAGTTCCTTCGAAATGCAGAAATCCAGAAATTTTAGAAGTGGCCAAATGACCATCATCTACGTTTGAATCTAAATAATATAATAAATATTCAACAAAAGCTTTTCCTTTTAATTCACCATCAATATCATATTCGACATGTGCAATATTAATAGGGAAACCTTTTCTAGTGTCATCGACTGGCTTTTCATCCCATTTGCTTACTGTAAATGAAGGTGAATTTATCAATTTTTTGAGTACGATGCAAAAGAAATAAGTGGAAAATCTGTATATGTATGAAGTAAAGTGAAAAGACGTTCTACCCATATGGAGTAGAACGTCTTTCTTATGTTTATTTTCAATAGATATGCAGTTAGGTTTCATCCTTTGAGAGTAAAATAAGTATCTATATTCCTGGTATTAGGGCTGATTTAAAAGAAATATTTTATTTTTAGTTATTATATTTTATTGGTGGGTATTGTACTCGGTTAAAATTACTAACGCTTTGTTTATAAAAATATCATGTCTATCTATTACAAGTCTTTTTATTGATTCAATTTTTCGTTCCTCGTTGTGTTCTTTTGTACTGGTTCTTATATAACTGAATTTTTTGATATTTATATTGAATCCAACCAATCTATTTTGTTTTTGGGAATTCCAATAGAGAATCAAATGAATTTTTAAGTCTGATAAAACTTATTATATAACAAAAAGTGAATCAAAAGGTTGGTTTATTTATGAAGTGTTTCTAAAATGTATTTCTATATCTTTTGAAGTGGAATCTTTTAATGAAAACATTTCATATCAAAAAGAGTACCTTTTGATGTATTAGAATACTCCTGAAGAAATAAATAATTCTAATCATAAAGGGTAGTTAATATTAATTTGTTTTTGGCAGAGGTTTTGATAATTATAAATTCAACTTTTCTATTTTTTGGGACGTTTCATTTACAGAAGATAGATAATAACATAATTTTCTCAATAAGGAATTTTCTGCTTTTAATATAATTTTTTCACAATTCATGTTATATCTGTATTAAGGGGACCTTTTCGGTTGATTAGGGAGAAAGATTATAAAAATGATATGGGAGGAACAAAAAATGTCATTGAAAAAGAAATTAGGTGTTGGAGTGGTTTCAGCCGCTCTTGGCTTATCTTTAATTGGTGGGGGAACATATGCATATTTTAGCGATCAAGTGGTGACAAATAATTCATTTGCTGCAGGTACATTGGATTTAGCTATGCAACCAACTACTTCACTTAACTTAGAAAATTTAAAACCTGGGGACAAAATATTAAAGAAATTCAATTTAAAAAATAGTGGTACATTAGATATTAAAGATATCATGATGAAAATAGACTATACTGTAAACGATTTAAAACAAAATAACACTACAGAAGATTTCGGTAAACATATTAAAGTACAATTTCTTTTGGATTGGGATCCTGCAAAAAGCCCTGTATACGAGACAACTCTTGCAGAACTAAAATCACAAAGCCCAGAGATTGCCTCCAAAGAAGTATTTCATTCTAAGTGGATTGAAACAGGGGGATTAAAACCTGGGAAAATGGATTGGTTTTGGATAAAGTTTGTATTTGAAGACAACGGCACAGATCAGAACGTGTTCCAAGGGGATAGTATTGCGCTAAAAATGGAGTTCCAAGCCAATCAAACAGATGGACAAGAAAGATAAATTTAAGAGCATATTACTGGTAAAAAGTAAAACTGAGCTTATGCCTTTTAATTATTTAAAAGATTGTAGGTTATTTAAAATGAGAAACAAAAAGAACTTGTAGGAATCCCTACAAGTTCTTTTTTAGATAATGTAAAAAAGTTAAAACAAACTATCTCATAATTTGAATCGGAGCAAACACTATAACCACGGGTTAATTTTATTATATACCAAATCTTAACATATGCACTTTTTATATTTGAAAATTATGTGAATTAAGAAAATAAGATATTGCAACGGGCTGTCAATTCCTAAAAACACCAATTGTTCATTTCGTACAAAACACTTTAAATCAATATCTATTCAATAATAAATTATAAAAAATATAGGTATAGGTAAATAGAGAAGAATGGAGCATTCTTACAGAAGAACATATAATTATATTCAGGTTTAATCAACTATAAGAAAATGAATTTTATGTTATAACTAACTATAATTATTAAATATATATAAATTGAGTTTTCTTATCTTTTTTATATATGTGATGAATAAATTAGGTATAGGAAAATTAAACAAACGTTTGTTTAAAATATTTTAGTTATGAATCAATGTGTGAGGTATGATGAGTTGCATTGTTCAATTTTCCGCTTAGTTAATTTCTCATTTATTATATAAATTTTATATAACAAAGAAAAAAGCATCCGCTAATCTACGATACAGGGCGACCTGACTCACACCTGTAATTTAGCATATATTTATATCTGTCTATGAAAACTATGTAAGCCTTGAATTGACGCATGAGAACTTAAAATCGCTTATTTACGATATTGTATTGGTTAATGTAAATAAAATAAAAACTTGGGGAAATACTTTGAAAGTTTACGACGAAAGCGAAAAACAACTATTACAAATTTCCTTTAAACCAAATTTTTCATTACAAACTAGGTTTTAAAATAATAAAAAGGGTCAATCATTGATGCTTTTTATTTTATGTTTAAAACCTAGAACGCCTTACATATTCTGAGAATGATATAAAAAGTAGAGCATAACTAAACTCCTTTGATTTTTTTTCTGAATGTTAAATTATAGTTCTCATTTACTGTATCACTTTGAATAAATTTCCAGAGTGGCCCCTCATACCCAGAATCATTTCCGCACCCCGATATGGAAGTTTTTTACATAGAAAGATACTTCTTTTTATATTGGGTTTCTTTATCTTAACTAGAAATTATTTATCAATATCTATCCAGGAAGAAATTTGGAGGTATTTGTAAAAAGAAAAAGAATGTTTATAATTGCTAGATAAAAAAAGTTTAAAAATGTAGGAGGATGTTAAAATGGAAAAAACAATGATGGTAGGTACAACAAATATGATGATGTCTATGGAAAAAATGATGTGTGAAATGAAGTGTATGAAGATGATGATGAACAACATGATGCAAATGAATGTAAACATGGATAAAGCTATGATTAATACAATGCATGAATGTGATGAAATGATGACTTCTACTATGTCTATGATGAAAGCTATGAAAGAGAAATGCTGTTAAAACATATTGGTATTTCATTAAGTATGACACATGGTCTTTTATATGATTTTTAGCTGTCATATATGAATGTACATTTGCATTTTATTCCTTAGAAGACGGTTCAAAATTGACCGTCTTTTTCGCTTGTAGACCTCACCTGAGAGGTAAGGCAACATCGCCCTCAAGATAAGGGGAACAAAATATAAAATTAAGGTGTTTAATTTCAAATGAAATTGCTTCTTTTTATCTGAATTCCACATGAAATTTAGTGTCAATGATTCCAAAAGTAACTTTACAAGGGAATGGATTTTCCCCTGTTGAAGCAGCACGCATACAAGAAAGTACCCAATATTCAAGATCTAAAGGTAAGCGGTATACTTGAATACTACTATCATTGTTTTTTACTGTTACGATTGGGGCATTCACCCTATTTGTAGCAAAACCGTCTGTTGTTATTATTGCTACTGCATCGTTAGAATGAAAACCAACACTGAAAACTTCGTAAATCTGTCCATCCTTTTCATTAATAATCATAGGTATATTTAGTAAGGGATAGTTATTTATATCATTATGAATAACTACTCCTGCTGCGTTCTTTCTTATCTGATTCCCTTGCATTTTTACACTCCTTTAAATGATCTTAGCTTGATAACGTCAATTTATTCTATTTAATATCTATTATATTAGAGAATTGCAGTTTCATCTTGTTATAAAAAGCATCAGTGCATATGACAGCGCTATTTGACGGGTCAATATCAACAATAGTCATATAATTAGAGAGTAAATAACCGTCCTCATAATATGTAATCATTATTTCTTCTTTAGATACCAAGAAGCATAATAACATGTTTTCAATTCGTTCTTTTTCTTCATTAGTTAAGATCGGACGGGTTACTTTGTGTTGTTCCTTAATGATTTCACGTATTCCGTCAAACTGTGGTGTTAATGCGGCGAATGGAGCCCACTTTACCATCCCACGCCCTTTTGGCATATTAGCGTTATTCATGCCTTATGTCCCCCTATCAGTGAGTTTCTGTGTCTAGTTGTAGCGCTATGTGTATAGGAAATCCCACGTAAAATGCTGTTCTTCCCAAACTTTGTGCGTATTTCATCCATTACTTTTGTTAGCCTCACTTCTTGTTCTCGTTTTGTGACATTATCGAAAAGAGAAATTTGTTCCTCGCCTTCCCAAATTAGATTTGTTAAGGATATGTTTATGCTGCGGATGGGTTCTCCAGTATATTGTTCATGTAAAAAGTATGTACAAATTTTATAAATATCCATTGTTAGGTTAGTCGGACGACTCAAAGTATGTGTTTTTTTAATACCACCGGTATAACTTTTGCTATAACCGACAGAAAAATGAACGGTTTGAGCAAGTTTGTTTTGTCTTCTAAGCCGATAACAAACTTCTTCAATATGTTCCAGTAGAATAATCGGAAATTCTTCTATTGTATAGTCACGCATTAGAATTTGGCTTTTTCCAATTGAAGTTGTAGCAGGAACGTATTTCTCCGAAATACGGCTGAAGTCAATGCCGTTACTATGTAAGTGCAATTCCTCCCCGATCTTGCCGAAGCTTTGTTTTAAGTATTTAAGGGGGTAATTGGCTAAATCCCCGATAGAATGTATTCCTTTTCGATTCAACTTTTCTTCTGTTTTGTACGAAATGCCCCAAAACTTATTAAGTGGTCGTATGCTCCATAATTTCGTTGGGACATCTTCATACTTCCAATGAGCGATCCCTTCTTTGTTCTGCTTTGCTTCAATATCTAAAGCAACCTTACTCATTAAAGGGTTCGGAGCAATTCCGATGGTACATTCAATTCGTGTTTGGTCATATATTTCACGTTTGAATTTCAAAGCGAATTCATATGGATCGTTAGAAAATAAATGAATGCTATCAGTAGCGTCCAACAGAAATTCATCTATGCTGTATTGGTGGAAATCCTCATAAGGTACGTATTGCAAAGCTAATTTTTTTATGTAATTGGAGCATTTTATGTAAGTACTCATAATTGGATTTACAACGAGAATGTCTGTTCTGCGAGGAATCTCGTATAACCTTGCCATCTTCTTTACACCCAATGCTTTTAATCGTGGGGTTGCAGCTAGAACGATTGAACCGTTTCTATTTACATCACCGACTACAGCCAATTTTGTATGCATAGGATCTAATCCCATTTTGATACAACTTACTGAAGCGTAAAAGCTTCGTAAATCCATACATAAGATGATTCTATTCGGTAAAATTGAATAGTCATACACTGTGATTCCTCCCTAAAATATAAGAACGTTTGTTCTTATTATACACGAATATATGTTCTTATACGACTTGTAGATTAAATTTTTTTAGAAATACCTTCACAGTAATGTGTAAAGGTGATCTCGGACGAAGTTCCTTAATTTGGAAATGCCTGTATGATATATATGGTTGGTTTTATATGAAAATAGAATCAGGGAAATGAGGGGGGATAAGATGGGCAGAAATGATGTGTGTTTTTGTGGGAGTGGTAAAAAGCAAAAGAAATGCCATTCAAATGTAGAGCAAGACAGTTATGTAGCTAAATTATACGGGAAGTATTCAAAGGTTGATAATATCATTTCAGAATCATCCGTGTGGAAAAGGTTGCTATAACTGTTGTTATGATGTGTTCCTTATAACTATGTTGGAATTTGAGCTATTATTAGAAGAATTGCGTAATACTAGCTTCGAATTTGCTGAAAAGGTATTTGAAAAGGCGTTAGATGATTTGGATATATTAAGCGCAAGTAGCCCAGAGTTATATAGGAGGTTAAAAGAAGATGTCACTTTTCAACGGAATGCAGATCATAAAGATGTTGGTTTTTATTCGAGATTAGAGAGATTTCCATTCCCTTGTCCATTATTAAATGTTGATGAGGGGAGTTGTGGAGTGTATAACAAAAGACCGATGGTTTGTAGACTTTTCGGGATTACACATGATCCGTTAACAGTTATGCTTGCTAGTAAAGGCAGTTCTTCGGTTTGTGAGCATATTCCTAGTGTACATGTCAATGCGTTGCAAACACCTGAGATTGAACCTTCTGATTCGAGAATAAGAGATATGTTGAAAACAAAACTTTCAGGAAAAGAAATAGAACCAAGAAGCTATCCGATTGTATATTGGTTTAAAATATATCATGATAAAAATCTAAAGAAAGGTAAACCTGTATATTCTTCGTTAGTCCCTTCTTTTTATCATCGAAACCGCTTGTTCTACTTTCTTAACGTTGTAAATTCGCATAATCTGCACGTTACCGCTATCAGGATATTTGAATTAAAGGGTTGACCCATCAACCCGATTTGTTATATGTTATAAAAGTAAGAAAATTCACTCAATTAAAACTGGAAGAGAGGATGGAATCGATCTTATTTTAGAAATAAAACAGAAAATGCATTCCAGTAGGCAGCAAGGGCATTACAAATAAAAAGGCAACGAAAGGCTAAATTGATAATGACAACACATCCCTCTAACATTCATCGACGATTATTTCTCAATCGCAAATTCCCTATCAAAATAGATTTTACGTGATCTGCTAGTATACCATTTTTTATCATATATTATCTCAAACTAAGACTTTATAAAGGCCTTACTTAATCGTGTTTATATATTCGAATTTAATAATGTTAATAAAATATAGAAGGGTGGTGGTAGAAATGATTTTTTGCAAGTCAAAAAAAGATTGTTATCCATGAACAGGACAAATTGCAAGTTTTTAAGGGGACTGTCTTTCTTCTCATGTGACTGGATCCACTAGGAATTGATACGTCAATTATCCATACGAAGAGTTAAAGACTATTGGAATTCATTTTCGGTAAACTATTATTACATTTGGAGGTAGAATATGCTAAGACGTCGAGCTAGGTTTAAAAAACTAGTAACCTTGTCATTATCAGTGGGTATGCTGTTTTCTATGCTTCCAACAGCATCCGCTACTGCTACTGCAAATAAAAAGAAGTACTCCATTAATAATGTATCTGACAATCAAACCTATAAGACTATAGGTAAAATTACTAAGGTTACGAAAGAAGGAAATAACGTATATTTTAACTTAGAAACAGGAGAAAAAATAAAAATTAACTTTCTAAAAAATAATGTTTTTCGATTGCATTTGGACCCAAAGGGTGTTTTTGAAGAATATCCAACTCCAAATAAACCTGAGCATGAGACGAAAATTATCGATAAAAATGTTAGCGATTACAAAAAGGAATATGGAGCAATTGACATTAAGGTCGATGAAAGAGATAACAATGTCTATAAAATATCTACTAAAGCTTTAGAGTTAAGGGTAAATAAAGCTACTTCAAAGATGAGCCTATACGATAAAAAAAGAGCAAAGACTCTTTGGAGTGAAAGTGAACCGCTAAAACATTCGAGCGGAAGTACTGTTCAAACCCTCGATACAAAAGAAAGTGAATATTTTTATGGTGGAGGTCAACAGAATGGGTTTTATGCCCATAAGAATAATTCCATAAATATTGCAGTCGGGGGAGGTTGGGATGCAGGAGCTGCATCAAGTCCAGTCCCCTTCTATTTAAGCACTGAGGGCTACGGAGTCATGCGAAATACTTTTAAGCCGGGTGTTTATGATTTTACCAAAACGTCTACCTTTACTCACAATGAAGACAGGTTTGATGCTTATTATTTTGTAGATGACTCCATTCCAAACATCATTAACGACTATACAGAATTAACCGGGAAACCGGCTCTTATGCCAAAATCTGGTTTCTATTTAGGTCATGCAGATTGTTTTAATGGAACTCATAATGGTCATAAGGACCAACGAACACTCCTAACTAATGGATTAAATACAGTAAATCAATATGCAAATAACGATATGCCTTTAGGATGGGTATTACCAAATGACGGTTATGGATGCGGGTATGGTGGATTGGATAATTTGGAGCAATTTGTTGATAAAGCAAATGACCAAAAAGTGGAGGTAGGTTTATGGACACAAAGCAATCTCTATCCAGACCCTAATTTACCTGGAGATAGCCCTTTACGCAGAGACCTTGACGGGGAAGTAAAAGCAGGTATAAGAGCAATCAAAACGGATGTTGCATGGGTTTGGGAAGGATATTCCATGGCCTTAAATGCCACACGACAAGCAGCAGAAGGAATTCAAAAAGCAGAGAATTCAGGTGGCGCACGTCCATTTGTTATTTCGCTAGATGGGTGGGCTGGTACTCAACGTTATGCTACATTATGGTCAGGCGACCAATATGGCGGTAATTGGGAGTACATAAGAATGCATATCCCTACTTACATTGGCGCGGGCTTATCAGGAAATCCAAACGTTGGTTCAGATATGGATGGTATATTTGGCGGAGATCCAAAAGTACAGACACGTGATTTCCAATGGAAAGCATTCACTCCTATCCAAATCGATATGGACGGCTGGGCATCAGGAGGTAATGATTACAGTAAGTCTAAAAATCCATGGAATTATGGTGAACCTTATGCATCGATTAATCGGATGTATTTAAAATTAAAGTCACAAATGATGCCTTATATCTACACGATTGCTGAGGAATCTACATCAAAATCCATGCCGATGGTTCGAGGGATGATGTTAGAATCTCCGAATGATCCATATACGTACGGGACACAAACACAGTATCAATATATGTGGGGGCCAAATCTATTAGTGGCGCCAATATATGATGGAAACTCTAATGATGCTGAAGTTAGGAACGATATTTATCTTCCAGATAAAGACCAAGTTTGGATTGATTATTTTACAGGTGAGCAATATCAGGGAGGTTCGGTCCTTCATAATTTTAATGCTCCACTATGGAAGACTCCTGTATTTGTTAAGGCTGGTGCAATTATTCCAATGGCACCAGAAAATAATTCTATTAATGAATTAAATGGTTCAGAAAATAGAATATTTGATGTTTATCCATCGGGAGAATCAGAGTTCACTCTATATGAAGATGATGGTAAAACTGTTGAATATAAGGAAAAGAAAAATACAACAACGAAGGTCAGTTCAAAGGTAAATAAGGAAAAAGCTGTTATAACCGTTGATACCGCAAAAGGAAAAGGCTATAAAGGGATGGTGAAAAACAGGGGTACAGAAGCGATTGTCAATATGCGTGTAAACCCAAAGAATGTAAAGGTTAAGGTTGGAAATAAAGATGTTACATTAAGGAAAGTTACAAATGAAGAGGAATATAACAACTCAGAAAACGTGTACTTCTATAATGAACACCCAAATCTGAACAAATATTCTACAAAAGGCTCACCATTTGAACAGACTGACATTATTACATCACCAAAGCTTTATATTAAAGTAGGAAAAACAGATATCACGAAAAATAAAATAACTTTTACAGTAGATGGCTTCGATAATACTCAAAAGAAGGATGTAGTAGATGAAGACGTACCAACGATTCCATTGGGGTTTAATGTTGATGACGCCAACGTTACAGATCGAGATATTAAATTAAATTGGGATAAAGTTGATGGTTCGAATACAACATATGATTTAATGATTGATGGTTTTGTTCATACAAATGTGTTTAAGTCAAGTGATAGTCAACAAGCGCCATTTTATCTCCATACAGGTTTAACATCTGATACAGAACATTCTTATCGAATAAGAGCAACGAATACAAAAGGCTCATCCGACTGGAGTGATGAGATTAAAATAAAAACGAAACTTGACCGATACAGAAATGTTCCTAAAGATATGACTGCAACAGCAAACAGTGAACAGCCAGGGGAAGAAGCATCTCAAGCTATTGATGGGAAGGTTGGAACAATGTGGCATACTGCATGGGGAGATCCAGGCAATAAACTGCCACATACCTTTGAGATTGATATGAAGTTAGCTTATGAATTAGATAAACTTGAGTATATTCCAAGACCAGGTGCAGGGAATGGTACGATATTAAAATATAATTTAGACGTAAGTTTAGATGGCAAAACTTATAAAAATGTTATCACTGATGGAACATTTGAGAGAAATGACGAAACGAAAGTCATTGATTTTCAGAAAAATATTACTGCAAGGTATATTAAGTTGACCATTACAAACTCTGTAGGTGGCTTTGGAAGTGCAGTGGAATTCAGACCATACAAAAAGGATAAGACTGAAGGAATGGTTGTTGGTGAAAATATACCAAATGGCAAAATTGATGAAGATGACCTGCTCTTCTTTGCCAGCTATATGGGTGTCGATCAAACTGAAGCTTGGGAACAGGTTTCAAAGGTGGATATTAATTTCAATGGTGTAATAGATGCATACGATTTAATGTATGTAGCATCACAATTGGGTCAAAAACCACTTCAAGCAACAGGCAAACCGGTTGCCGGATTATTGGAAATTAGACCTAGTAAGAAGGAGTTAAAAGCAGGAGAGGAATTTTCAGTAGAAATAATAGGTGCAGGATTAAAGGATATTAATGCATTCAACTTAGAACTAAAGCTAGATCCTAACAAATATGAATTAGTGAAAGAGTGTAAGCCTGACGGGACTTGCGGTGAAAACATTGTTTCAGCTTCCAATGAAACTGCTAATATGTTGAATTATTCCTTACTTGCGGGGATTGGAAAGCCTGAACAACGAATTATGGCTGCATTTTCTAACAAGGGAACACAAGATACATTAGAAGGAACAAAGACATTAGCCACGATTAAGTTAAAGGCTAAAAAAGATGTTGATTTCGATATGCCGATAACAAGATCATTACTGATTAATACAGCCTTTGATACTATTGATAAAATAGGAGAGGTTTTAAATCCTGGCCAAGAACCTGGAGAGGTGGAAAAGCCACAAGAGCCTAAGGAACCACAATTATGAAATAAAGATATGACGGTTACTGGTGAAGGAGAAAAGATGCAGAGTGGTGCAGCAGCTTTTGCCAAGCTGATTGACGGTGAGATAAGTGAAAGTTCATTGGCAGAATTGAAATGGAATCTCACTGAAGAAAATGGAATTTCATTACCGTTACCTGTTGATTTTAACTTTACCAAACCACAAGAATTGACTAAATTTATCGTTTATAATCGCCCGCAATACACGAACGGCAAAATTAAAACACTAAGTGCCAAAGTATATACTGAATCTGGAAAAGAGTATAATCTAGGTGCAAAAAGTGTTAAATTTGACGATAAATCAGTAACTTTCGATTTAGCAGAGGCTGCTATACCGATTGGAACTAAATTTACAAAGTTATCGATTAACTTTGAGGAATCGCACAGTGGGCCACTTATGTTGTCTGTTGCAGAGGTAAAAATTTTTGTAAAGAATCCTGCTTAGGTAGAGAAATAAAAATAAACATCTTTTATTATCTTTGTGCTGTTAGGGTTGACCCGTTAACCCTAACAGGCAATCTTTATTATGAGTGGAACAAAGGGGAACAGCAACAGGCTGTCATCCCAAAATTATCGATGAATTTGAGGATGCGAATCCAAATGTCAAAGTGGATGTACAATGAATGGGCCGTAAAGTCATGTCGAAGGTAAAAATGCGGCGTTAAATGGAGATGCACTGGACCTTACAGAGTAATTAGGAGCAGAGGTGGAAGGAGCAATAATTAATAACAAGTTAGTAGAACCTTTAAATGACTTACTTTCTATGAATATTCTAAATGAAGAAACAGCATTTCAAGATGTATTTATAGATGACATTCTTCCATAATGATTTTAAATTCCGTTGAATTATGGAATGAGTTTTTACTTGCAAAAGTGCAGATGAATGTAAATCTAAATTACCTGAAAATTAAATATATTTAACTTGTTGGGTTGACCCTACATTATGATATGGTATAATAAAACAACTTACAATATTCAGATTATTCTTGCAGTCCAATTACTACGGGTTTTTCTTTTGTTTAGCTTATACCATCAACCCAATGTTATAAGGAGCGTGGAATGGATTTTTTGAAGAAAATCCACCCTCCCATATACTGGAATAGAATATGGGTGTTGTTGGTGCAGGATTGTGAGTATTCGAAAGAGTTTAAAGAGGAGTGGTCGTATATGTTTACATTCAGTCAAGAAAAATTAGTACCATTAGGTGCACAAATCACAACCGCAGAAATAAAACAGCAGCCTACTCTATGGTCTGAAGTCTTTGCAGTGTATACGGATAAAATCAGTGAGATTGAAAAGTTTTTACTAAAAATATCAATGAAACACGGCCAGGTTCGTGTTATTTTTACTGGTGCCGGAACATCTGCCTATGTCGGTGATATCGTCACCCCATACCTAAAAGAAAAGGTGGATGAAAAACAGTGGGAATTGCTGAGTATTCCAACAACCACCTTGGTATCTAATCCTTATCAATTCCTAAAAGCGGATTTTCCAACGTTACTCGTTTCTTTTGCAAGAAGCGGCAACAGCCCGGAAAGTGTTGCAGCCGTCCAATTAACGGAGCAAATTGTAACCGATTTGTATCATCTAACAATTACTTGTAATAAGGACGGTCAATTGGCCAAGCGGGCAGCAGGGGATGAAAATAATTTATTGCTTTTGATGCCTGAAAAAGCAAATGATCAAGGATTTGCGATGACGGGAAGTTATACGTGTATGGCACTATCGACTTTGCTTGTTTTTGACCCTAAGCCGCTGGAAGAAAAAACGACCATTGTAAAAATGATACGGAAAATGGGTGAAAGTGTCATTCAAAGAGAAGACGTCATTCAAGCGATCATCGATCGTGATTTTGACCGCATCATTTATTTAGGCTCTGGCAGTTTAGAAGGTTTAACGAGAGAAGCACAATTAAAAATACTAGAACTGACAGCTGGAAAAATAGTCACTGCCTTTGATTCACCGTTAGGCTTCCGGCATGGTCCTAAATCATTTGTGAATGAAAGGTCCGTGGTTTTTGTGTTTGTTTCCAACCAGCCTTATACACGTCAATACGATTTAGATATGTTAAAAGAAATGCAGCAGGAAAACATTGCTAGCTATATATGTGCCATCGAGGTTGACGGAGAAACTAATTATGATGGGAACATATTTAGTTTCGGCAGGGAGGCCCAATCTATACCAGATGCTTATCTGGCCTTACCTTTTGTCATGATTGGCCAGACGGTTTCATTGCTGGCTTCGATAAAGGTTGGTAATACACCAGATACTCCGTCGCCGACAGGAACAGTGAACCGTGTCGTTAAAGGCGTAACCATCTATGAATACTAGTAATTCAGGTAGAGAGAGCTGTAAGTCGATGTTTATCTTTGCCGATCAGTTTTTTCTTGAGGAGAAGGTCATAGGGCCTGGATTTTTGGAAATAATAGATGGGGAATTTGGTGTTTTTTCCGAAAACCTATCTGATGAAGCGGCAGAAATCATTGATTACGCGGGGTATTGGATTGCTCCTGGTTTAGTAGATACACACATTCATGGATTTCAAAATCACGACATTATGGACAATGATGTTCAAGGATTGAATGAGATATCTGAAGGACTTCTTTCCTGCGGAGTTACTTCGTTTTTACCGACAACCATAACCTCTTCAACAGAAGCGTTGAATCACGTCACTGAAATGATTGGTGCCAATTATGCGAAAGTCAGGGGAGCCAAAATTAAAGGCATTTTTTTAGAAGGGCCGTTTTTTACCGAAAAGCATAAAGGGGCACAAAATACGAAATATTTTTGTGACCCATCCGTTGAAAAGTTGAAAGTTTGGCAGAGATTATCCAATGATTCTATTAAAAAAATTGCGATTGCACCTGAAAGAAAAGGTGCAGCAGCATTTATTGAATATGCTGTCGATGAAGAGATAGCTGTGGCATTAGCTCACAGTGATGCAACTTATGAAGAAGCAGAGCAAGCAGTGGAGAGAGGGGCTTCGATTTTTGTTCATACGTTCAATGGAATGAGCCCGCTACACCATCGTGAGCCAGGGATGGCCGGCGCTGCTATGAATCTAAAAAATGTTTTTGCGGAAATCATTTGTGACGGACACCATGTTCATCCTGCTGCTGCCAATATTTTAATGAATGCACGCGGCAGAGATCAAACCGTTTTGGTCACTGATTGTATGATGGCTGGAGGAATGCCGGAAGGAGCCTATCAGCTCGGAGAATTTGCTGTAGAGGTGAAAGCTGGTGTGGCCCGTATCGAGGGCGGCAGTTTAGCAGGAAGTGTTTTACAGCTGAAAGATGCAGTCAAGAATGTCGTTGATTGGGGGATTGCCACGCCGGAGGAAGCGATCTATATGGCGAGTACCGCACCTGCTAAAAGTATTGGGATGGATGGGGAATGCGGGAAAATTGCTAAGGGTTACGCTGCTGACTTTATTGTGTTGAATCCTGAGCTGGAATTAATGGCGACGTACCTTGATGGTGCTTGTCGTTACCATTTACGGAAAGAGGGAGTGCGATGATTTTAGCTGTCACGATGAATCCATCTGTGGATATTTCCTTTCCTTGAACTAATTGCTTTATGGTCTGCTTTTGCATTCTTCCATTCGATTTATTTGGGAATAGCTCTAGATAACCTATTACCATCTGGTATGGTAAACCGGGTAGTTAAAGGAGTTAATATATATCTATTTCATCCATCATATTTATAGGGGGTAATATCATGCCGAATATTTTGCTAACAAGAATCGACAACCGATTAGTTCATGGTCAAGTAGGAGTTACATGGGTTAATCATTTAGGAGCTAATTTAATTGTCGTCGCAAATGATGAAGTGTCTGAAGATGAGGTGCAACAGGATTTAATGGAAATGGTTGTACCGGGGGCGATCGGAATTCGATTTTTCTCAATCCAGACAACTATTGATGTGATTCATAATGCAGCAGATGAACAGTATATCTTTTTAGTTGTAAAAACACCACAAGATGTGTTGCGACTTGTAGAGGGTGGTGTGCCAATTGACAAAGTAAATATTGGAAATATGCATTTTTCTCAAGGGAAAACCCAACTATTCTCCACCGTATCTGTTGATGAAGATGATAAAGAAGCCTTAAGGAAGCTGCGTGACTTGGGAGTGAAATTTGAGGTGCGTCGTGTTCCGGATGAAAGACCAGATGATATTTATAAACACTTATAGAAAGAAGTGAGAATGAATGGATAATCAAATGCTGCTTCAAGCCTTATTAGTTGCCATATGGGCTGGAATTGCAGGAATAGATCTGTTTAACGGGTTGTTTCACATTCACCGGCCAATTGTAACCGGTGTCATTATTGGTTTGATTTTTGGGGATGTAACAACAGGGGTTATGACAGGTGCTGCCATGGAGTTAGTGTGGGCCGGTATGGTGCCGCTCGCTGGGGCACAGCCACCGAACGTTGTTATTGGGGGAATAATCGGAACGTCGTTTGCGATTCTGGCAGGACAAGAGCCAACAGTGGCAATCGGTATTGCTGTTCCATTTGCGGTTGCAGTTCAGGCATGTATCACCCTCATGTTTACTGCTTTTTCTCCGGTTATGCATAAAGCCGATCAATATGCACAAGAGGCTAATACAAAGGGAATTGAACGGATTAATTATTTGGGGATTCTTACATTATTTATATTCTATTTTGTTATTGCTTTTTTACCAATTTATTTTGGCGCAGAAGCTGCTAAAGGGGTCGTAGAGGTTTTACCAAAATGGCTTATTAGTGGCCTTGGTGTTGCTGGGGGAATGATGGCAGCAATTGGTTTTGCGATGCTATTAAAAATTATGTTGAAAAAACAATACGTTGCCTTTTTAATCGTCGGATTTATTTTAGTCACATATATGAAAATGCCAGTCATTGCTGTTGCTTTAATTGGGATTGCCATCGCGTTATACGATTACTTCAAAGTAAATTCTGGTGATGGATCAGTTAGGGGAGGTGCAAAACGTGGAATCTAAACAAGTAGAAACGATAATGAACCATACGAGCAGTCCGGAATATTATCAAGACGGTGCAACAGAACAGGTCTTAACTAAAAAAGATTTAAACAAGATGGTATGGCGATCCCTTTTACTTCAAGCGTCATTTAACTATGAAAGAATGCAGGCAGCAGGATGGTTATATTCAATTTTGCCAGGTTTGAAAAAGATTCACAAAAATAAGCACGATTTAAGTGAATCGATGAAAAGCCATATGGAATTCTTCAACACACATCCATTCCTTGTAAACATTATTATGGGGATTGTCCTTGCTATGGAGGAAAAGAAACAAAATCGAAATACGATTAGAGCCATTCGGGTAGCCATGATGGGACCGCTTGGGGGAATTGGTGATGCCCTTTTCTGGCTGACCCTGCTTCCCATTTGTGTTGGTATAGGTGCTTCACTTGGGCAAGATGGAAACCCTATGGGGGCAGTGGTCTTCCTATTAATCTTTAACACAGTTCATTTTGCCCTTAGATTTGGATTAATGCATTACGGTTATAGTGCCGGAACAAATGCTATCAGTTCTTTAAAGGAAAATACTAAAAAAGTAGCACATGCAGCATCTATTGTCGGGATAACAGTTGTTGGCGCATTGATTGCTTCATTCGTAAAGTTAGAATCAAGTTTAGTGATTCATGCTGGTAAGGCAAAAATCGCTCTGCAAAAGGATTTACTCGATAAACTCATACCAAACTTATTGCCTTTAGCATACACTTTATTAATGTACTATTTATTAAAAAAGGGATTTTCTCCAGTTAAGCTAATTATCATTACCGTTATTATCGGTATTATTGGTAAAATTCCATTTCCTTTTGGAACCATTTTATAAGATTTAGCGTGTTAGGAGGATTTTTAATATGAATGGTTTGATTATAAGCGGTCATGGATCGTTTGCAACGGGACTTCAATCTTCGGTAAAACTAATCGCCGGAGATCAACCCAATGTGGAATACGTGGATTTTCTTGAATGCGATTCAACATGCGCTCTTGAGAAAAAGCTGCTTGAGGCTTTTTCAAGATTACAAGAATGTAAATCTATCTTAGTCTTATGTGATTTAGTTGGCGGTTCTCCGTTTAAAACGGCCGTTTCGCTTACGAATGGGAAGGAAGGTTGTGCTGTGGTTGGCGGAACAAATCTTGCGATGGTCCTCGAAACTGTTTTACTAAAGGACGGACTTCAAATCGATGGATTAAGAGATTTAGCGATTAATACTGGTAAAGAAGCGATTAAAGGTTTTCAAAAGTCGGAACGTCCAAGATTCAAAGAGTCAAGTATATAATGAAAGCGATAAAGGGTAGGGTAATCTATAAGCCTAATAATTGTGACTTCCACGTTCCGATAAGGAATATGATAGAACGGAACTACAACTGAATATTGTAGGGTGCTAGGTTTTCGGTGTTTTTTATCTGAAAATTAAAACATTTAATGCAGATGGATTCGGCTGCATTAAATGTTTTAATTCTAACGGGTTAACCCTACAAGTTATGGCTACATAATAGAATTGCTTAAAACAATCTAACTATTATTCTCATAATCTATTTCCTATGAGTTTTTCTTTAGTTTTAATTTGTACCAACAACCCAATGTTTTTAATTGTTTTTTTGGAAGAAACAATTGTCTTCCTGTTTACATCAATTTTTAAAAACAGATGAGCAAGTACACTAGAATAAATAGAGGTGCAGGAACATGAAAATGGCAATAGGCATTGATATTGGGGGGACAAAGATTATGGCGGGCAGTATTTTGGAATTAAAAGAGGCTGCCCAAAATACCGATGATTGGAGAACTGCGACCCTTGAGGAATCCCTCTATATGGCAAGTACAGCATCCGCGAAAAGTATTGGCATCGATGGGGAATACAGTATGATTGCGAACGGTTATGATGCCGATTTTATCGCCTTAATACCGGAGCCCAAGTTAACTGCCACGTATCTTGATGGGGTTTGCAGATTTCAAGTTGAAAACTTGATAGGAAAGAGGGAGTACGATGATTTTAGCTGTCACCATGAATCCATCCGTTGATATTTCCTATCCAATTCAAGATTTTAAGCTAGATGATGTAAATCGTGTG
The DNA here is from genome assembly GCF_008042285.1 of Bacillus sp. AR13-1. Classification (NCBI taxonomy): domain Bacteria; kingdom Bacillati; phylum Bacillota; class Bacilli; order Caryophanales; family Bacillaceae; genus Bacillus; species Bacillus sp. AR13-1. Next base: position 32,022 of record NZ_QNUA01000031.1, on the reverse strand, counting down.
GGACATGTTCGTAAAACTGCCGGTGGAAAAGGCTTAAATGTTGCAAGGGTTGTCAAGCAGATGGACGAAGACGTTTTGGCCACAGGTGTAATTGGCGGGACTATTGGCGATTACATTATTCAAGAATTGAGGAAAAGTGATATCAAAAATCATTTTTATAAAATCAAACAAGAATCAAGAAACTGTATCGCGATCCTCCATGATGGCAAGCAGACAGAAATCCTCGAATCCGGACCAAGTTTATCCGCGGAAGAAGGAGCTGCCTTTTTAGAAAAATATCGGGAACTGCTGTCTGAAGTTTCTCTTGTTACTATTTCGGGTAGTTTACCAAAAGGGCTTGAGTCTGGATTTTACCGTCAGATGGTCGAAATTGGTCGGGAGAAGGGAATTCCCGTAATTGTTGATACATCAGGAGAGCCGCTCCGACAGGTTTTGAACCATAATGTAAAACCTTTTGCAATCAAGCCGAATATCTCAGAACTGTTCCAGATTTTTGGCATGGAGGTGGAGGAGAGCACAAGCAGCTTGAAGCAACTGTTAAACAATAAGTTATTTCATGGAATTGAATGGATTGTCGTTTCGATGGGGGCGGCAGGTGCTTTTCTCAAGCATGGTGCAGATTATTACCGGGTTACTATTCCTGCTATCGAGGTCATGAACCCTGTTGGTTCGGGTGATGCGACTGTTGCGGGATTAGCAGTTGCCCTGAAACGAAAGCAAGCCGTTTCGGACATCCTGAAAACTGCGATGACGACGGGCATGCTCAATACGATGGAAGAGGTAACAGGTTATATTAATCCGGAGAAGTTCGGTCAATTTTTTGAAATGGTAGAGGTTATTAAAATAGATTAATAGAGGTGATTGTTGATGTTAAAATTAACGAATAATAAATTAGCAGCTCTCAAGCGTTTGTCGGATGAAAATGGAATTATCGGGGCTCTGGCAATCGATCAACGCGGTTCATTAAAAAAAATGATTGTAGCTGGAAGTGAGAATAATGTCGGGGATGAGGGCATCATTCGCTTCAAAGAATTGGTTTCTGAAGAGTTAACACCATATGCAACGTCGATTCTCTTGGATCCGGAATATGGTCTGCCAGCTGCGAAAGTCCGTCATTCGGACGCTGGATTATTGGTGGCGTATGAAAAAACAGGTTATGATGCAACAACCGAGGGCCGATTGCCTGATTTACTGCCAGAGTGGTCCGTTAGACGCCTGAAGGAAGCTGGAGCAGATGCAGTTAAATTTTTACTGTACTATGATGTAGATGAAGATGAAAAAATTAATGACTATAAGCACGTTTATATGGAACGAGTTGGATCTGAGTGTGCGGTAGAAGACATTCCGTTCTTCCTTGAAATAGTGACTTACGATGCCAAAAATGATGATGTGAAAAGCATGGAGTATGCCAAAGTAAAGCCTCACAAGGTTATCGAGGCCATGAGGGAATTCTCTAAACCGCAATACAAGGTGGACGTTTTAAAGGTAGAAGTTCCAGTAGATATGAAGTTTGTAGAGGGTTACGCGGAAGGCGAGACAGCCTACAGCAAGGAAAAAGCGGCTGCGTATTTCAAAGAGCAAAGTGAGGCAACAGATCTGCCGTTTATCTTCTTAAGCGCTGGTGTAAGCGCAGAATTGTTTCAAGAAACCTTGACGTTTGCGAAAAAATCCGGCTCAACTTTCAACGGTGTCCTCTGCGGCCGGGCAACATGGAAAAATGGTGTCGCTCAATTTGCCGAAAATGGTGAACAAGCCGGACGTGCTTGGTTACAAGAAAACGGAAAAAAAAATATCCAAAGACTAAATATTGTCTTGAAAGAGACAGCATGCCCGTGGTTTGTAAAAATCTCAGGGTAAGGAAGCGAGGTAAGAAAGTGTGGGGAAGGTTCTCGCGCTTCCGTATTTTTTGATTTATTTTTAAAAGTCGTTTTGACTGGAACGTGGAAAACGTTCCGAATAAGAAGGTTGTCAATATTTTGCAAGTGTAGAAGATATTAATAACGATTTTGATAAGCCATCATTATTATAGTTTGGTAGAAACTATTCCGTTATAGAACCGGGTTGTTAGGTTGACGCAACAAGTGTTGATGGTATAATTTAGGTTGTTAAAAGAACGTTAGTATAGTTTGGAGGCAGGTTTAGTAAAATGAAACCATTGCAACATGAAAGTTTAATCCCGCTTTATCATCAATTAATGAAAAGATTAAAGGATTCAATTGAAAAAGGTCATTGGGCACTTGGTGATAAAATCCCATCAGAAAATCAGTTAATGGATCAATTTGGTGTGAGTCGCAACACGGCAAAAAAAGCGATTGAGGAGCTTGTACAGGAAGGAATTCTATACCGAATCCAAGGGAAAGGTACCTTTGTAGCAAAACCAAAATTGCAGCAGTCATTGATGGGATTTTATAGCTTTAGTAAAGTATTGAAAGAAAAAGGCTTGAACCCTAAGGATATCATTCTGAAAATAGAAGAAGTCAAACCGAACGCCAAAATCAAAGAAGCACTACAGCTGAGTGAAGATGTGAATGTCATTGAAATGAAACGCCTTCGCTGTGCTGAAGATGAGCCGTTTATTTTGGAATCATCTTTTATTCCGAAACATGTTGTTACAGATATAGAGCAGTTAAAAAGGGTAGGCGAAATTTCTTTATATGATTTATTTTCACAACATTTTAATACCGTGGTAACAAGAGCAAACGAGGCATTTGAACCCGTTCTCATTCGTGCCGAAGAAAGTGAATATCTGCAAACGGAGGAAGGTCGACCTGCACTTCTGCTTGAACGAACTGCCTACGATACCAATGGTGTGCCTGTTGAATTTTGTATATCTATTGTGCGGGGTGATCGCTGCCGCTTTTACACTGAATTAACCTAATCTTTGAATCACTCATAACATTTGTTTATGAGTGATTCAATTGATCTTTTTTTACAATACCCCATTATTCCTTTCGAAATTTTTCTATGGTTACATTTCAGGTGGCGTACCAGAGTATAATCCGGTGGAAAAGGACGAGAAAATGGACATGGTTGCGGACATAACTTACTCGGAGCATAGAATGAGTATTAAAATTTAGTACAGAAAGAGTGAGATATAAAATGGTAGAAAAAACATTCAAAATTATCGAAAAATTCGGTATTCATGCAAGGCCAGCAACACATCTGGTCAATAAAGTAGGTTAGTATGGGGCAGAAATAGCTCTTCAGTACAATGGGAAATCTGTAAATTTAAAATCAATTATGGGTGTCATGTCACTTGGGGTTCCGAGTGGGGCTGAAGTCACAATCGTAGCTGAAGGTAACGATGCAAAAGAAGCATTAGAAGCACTCGAAGAGTTAATAAAAGGTGAGGGAATTGGCCAATAACATCAGCACGAATGTTACAGGAATTGAAGTTTTTTTAGGAATCGCGATGAGGAGGGCTTTTAGCCCTCCTCTGTCAAATAGAGAGTATTAACATTTAATCAGATGAAGTGTATATTTTAGCGTCTTGTACTGGACAACATATATTGTTTTACGCACGAAATGAAATTGATTCGTGCAACCTCATACAATATTCATTTTTCAGAGAACATCATAGTTTTAGAGTATTTTGCATGACTTTGAAGTTTTTGCACCAGAACCCTTATGTGTAATAGCATAAGAGCCTATCTGTTGTACTTTTAACTATATGAGGAGGAAGGTACTTCTGGGGATATTTTAATTACTTTAACAAATAAAAACAAATTAAGCATTAAATTGAATTTATTGAAAAAAGACACCTTAAGGTGTCTTTTGTGTTTCAAAATATACAAGCCGTTTAAGAAGATTTAAGAAGGAGGGCATTTTAATATTCTTAATGTATTATACTGCGTAGCTGAAAAGGTTATATAATGGTTATGATATAATAAAATTCAAGTATAATAAGGGGGGATGAATTAAATGATTTTTCAAAGCATGATTACAGCTATTATAGAAAAATTACAAGAGACCGTGAATCCCTATTGGATAATTGTATTTGGATCCACAGCAGAGGACAGAGAACGAGATGATAGTGACATTGATATAGCTTATTTAAGTGACATAAAATTAGGGAATTATGAACGTTTTTTATTAGCACAGGAGTTAGCGGATATTGTTCATAGAGATGTTGATTTAGTTGATTTATCAGAAGCTTCTACAGTTTTCCAAGCTCAAATTATACATACAGGAAAGACAATATTTTGTTCGGATGAAGAGCGAAAAACAATTTTTGAAATGAAAACTTTAAAAATGTATTCAAAATTGAATGAGGAACGCAAAATCGTGTTTGAGGATATAAAGAAAAGAGGTTCTATATATGAGGAATGAAGTTATTTTGAATAAAATTTCTACAATAGAGCGTTGTATAAAAAGAATTCAAGAGGTATATGGAAATACCCCTGATAATTTAGAGGATTATACAAAGCAAGATTCTATAATATTAAATATACAAAGAGCTTGCGAAGCAAGTATTGATTTAGCAATGCATATTGTTGCAGGGAAGAAGTTGGGACTACCTCAATCTAGTAGAGAGGCATTTGATTTGTTGGTTGATGCAGATCTACTTAGTACAGAACTGGCAAGTAAGTTAAAAGCAATGGTTGGGTTTCGAAATATTGCTGTTCATGATTATCAAAGTGTAAACTTAGATATTGTTCGTCAAATTATTGAAAAACATCTAAAAGATTTTAAACTATTTACGAAAGAAGTTATGGGAATTCTAGACCTATAAAAGTACAAATCTTAGAACCATGATTAAAGTGGAGAACACTGTAGTAACTGTATATCATGAGGAGGAAAGTACTTCTGTGGACCCTTTACTTGCTTTAACAATTAAAAACAAATTAAGCGTTACATGAACATATTGAAAAAAGGCATCTTAAGGTGTCTTTTTTGTTTTGAAAATTATTTACATATTTTTCCGTAAACGAAACATAATATTACTAAAATCAGTGGAGGTGTGTAAGAAATGCAAATTCGCGAAAATAATAATTCAAACGAAATCTTGATAGCAGCTGCAGCAAGTGCTATTGAGCAAATGAAATATGAAATTGCTCAGGAGTTTGGTGTTACACTTGGACCGGATTCAACAGCACAAGCGAATGGTTCAGTAGGTGGAGAAATTACAAAACGATTAGTTCGTATGGCGCAAGAACAATTATCAGGTCAATATAAAATTCACTAAAGTTAAAGGTATATCCTGTTGAAAGGATATACCTTTTTAATTTTTTGAAAGAGGATAATGAAATTTTGATTGTTAGTTAAGTTTAGAAACTGTAATTTTAGCTGTGAAATTCATCTTCTTCATGTACGAAGAATTTGCACCTGCTTGAAATTGTACAGAAATATTACCGTCTTTTTGTACTTTGAATACGCGGCCATATGGTGAATTCGCATTGTAGGTGCCAATTACTTGGTTATCTGCATCAAAGACCGTATAAGAAATTGGGAACCCAGAATTTTGTACAAAGACTGTAAGTTCTTCTCCTTTATTGAGATTAAATGTTTCCTTTTGGGACACTTCATAAGAACTCATAGAGTAATATTTTGTAACTTCTTGAATTTCTAAATTCGTAGTTGCTGCACTCGCTTTAGGTGCCTCTGCTCCTGGTAAGTTCATACCTGATAGTACTGCAATTCCTAATGCCCCTGCTAAAATAACTTTTTTCATAATGCTAGTTCCTCCTTTAATATATTGTGAGATTTGAAAACGAAGTGAAAACACCACCTCTTGAAACCATTATAGTTACAACGAGAATGATTTTCAATGAGATTTAATATGTAATTCTGCATACATAAGATGTCGATATAAGGTAATCTATCCGAAGTTTAAAGTATTCTTAAAGAAGGAGAGAACAACTTTTCAAAACTATGAATGTGATGGTAGCTGGTTTTTACATACGTTGGTTCTATAAGTGAATATTTTGTTGTTTTTTTATTGTGCATTCATTGTATGTAAATAAACAATCAATTGTTTATAAAGTTTTATAATTTGGAATTATTAAACAAAATAAGAGGTTATATGTTATAATAAAGCTGCAATAAGGTTTAGCATCCTAATCTTATTGTGTATATTTAGCCTAAGTATGTCGTTTGTATTAAAAATAAGAAGTCTCTCAAAAAGAGGCTTCTTATTTTTGGTATGGAGGGGGATTACAGATGATTGATTATTATCAAATTTTTTTATTTACTATGGCAGGTATTGCCTTGTTTTTCTATATACAACATGCTAGAAAACCAACGAAAAGAAACAAATGGAAATTCTTTGTTGTAGTATTTTTATTTTTCCTTTTGAATTATTTATTTCTTAGATTTATATAGGTAAATGTAAGAGGGGATACGTTTTTAATTTTAAAATATAAAAAAAGGAAGGTGTAATCCTTCCTTTCATAATCTAGTTTGTCAATGCGAATATTTAATTAACTAATGTCATTGGCGCTGTGTAAATTGTGTCAACAGATCCGTTAGCATTCGTAATTTCAACTTTATAACGGAATGTGCCTGCATCCCCAATATCTTCGCCATTGCCTGAGAAAGTAACTATTTCTTCATTTGAACCAGCTGGTAACATAGAGTTCCAATTGAACCAAGTTTCATAATAGCCCCAGCCAGTTTCATATTGTTTTTCGATAGCAACTTTGTAATTCACACTTTCAGCTCTATTATTTGTAACTTTTGCAATGACATTTTGTCCAAATCCGTATTCCGTAGCGTGTAATTGAATCGTGAAATTGTTCACTGTTTCGCTAGGGCCACAAATGTAACGACAATATTCGCTCGCTCCATCGGCATGAGCTTTAGGGGTTTCTATATTCATTGCTGTTAAACTACCAAGAGCCAATGTTCCCATTAATAATACTTTACCAAATTTTTTCATATAAAATCCCCCCTGAGTATGTTTTCAATTTGTTTAATAGTTGTCACATCAAGTAGTTATATGACATTAAGCAAATTGAATGTTCTTTTTCCCTGAGTACATTTGCTACCATTCTTCCATCTTGTAGTAATTTAATCTGTACATAAGATTCCATGGTTTTAAATCCTAAATATGTATCTGAATGTACATTGAATAGATCCTTTAATATATCGATGATACATTTGGTTTATTTACTTGTATCATCTCTTCATTACCGTTTATTGGTAAAAAGGTAATGTTATTATACATAATATTGGAATCTACTGACAAGAGCTAATAATTTTGATTTAGCCATTAACAGGAAAGAAAAGTATTAAATTAGGACGGTGTTCAAAAAGAAGATAAAAACATTTGAAATGTGTGAGAAATGATTTGCAGAACAATTAGAGCACAAGTGCTCTGGGAGTTTGTAAGTACTGTAACAGAAGAGAATATGAAGCAGAAGCAGGAGTTAGAGTCTACACCAGGTTTATTAGTAAATCTATTTAAAACTTGTAAAAGAAACCATTTAAAATCAAAAGAAAGCGAAATAGAAAGGATATTTAAGGAAATTTAAAAGGCCTTGTCATTTTAGACAGGGCCTTTCAAAAAGGGACACAATTGACAACTGAAGGTGACTTCATATTACCATTTTTGGTATTTTAATTCCAGGTATTCATATTGAGAAATAAAATGATTATTTTGTAGAGTGTGAGATGGGGAATACTGCCTATCAATTTTTCAGGACGGGAAGGCATAAGCAGAATTTTTTATTTGCTTTAAACAAGGGATAGAAGAAATACTTTTGCTTAGTAAAGTGAGTTAATCATAGTTCAAAGTTATGTGAAAAACTGTTTTCAGAATAGGTGTCCTTTTTGTTTTAAGAAGAGAATATATTTTCTCAACAGGACAAATGGTAAACATCTATAAGTACTATTTATAAGGATAATAAGAAAAGTAGAAATTAATAATAAAGGAGAATGCGAAATGAAAACAGTAGTATCTGATAGAGATCTAGCTGAAATCCGCGAAGAAGACGTAGATGTTTTAAAGGTAATGGCACATCCGGTTCGGTTACAAATTGTAAATGAATTAATGCACCATAAAATGTGTAATGTTACGCAGTTAACGGAAATATTAAGACTCCCACAATCTACTGTTTCACAGCATCTATCAAAATTAAGGAGAACCGTACTCCGTGCAGAAAGAAGAGGGTTAGAGATGCATTATTATATAGATAATGCTAAGGCTCGTCAGATTGTAGGAATTTTAGGTTTGTGGGTAAATAATAAGCAAAAAAGTTCCTTTTTATAAAGTAGGGAACTTTTTGCATGTTTATCAAAGTGTGTACCATTATAAAAGAATATGAGATTTAGAAAGGATGCCGATCTAAAATATTTTATATAGGGTGAATGGGGGAAGTGATAAGTAGCGGCTACATTACATTTTAAAATGAAACACATTTGACACTCCCACCCCTAAAGGGGTCAGCTGACTAACGTCAGTGGGATTCTTGCTACCAAAGGCGAAGTCCATTTCTGGTATCGCTGACGTGCAAGATTGCGGTGTGCCATCACCACTCCCACAACAGACCATATAGGTTCGTGGGCTACGGTACTGTGACCATACCGTACAGATTGTTGGTTCTCAAATTACAAAAACAATTAAATTGATACATTTAAGGTGCAAGTTATAAAAAATATTAAAGGGGGGATAAAGCATTATTTAAAAGGAACTGTTATAAACGGTGGACAGTTATACGGGTTATATGAACCTGAATATTGTTAAAGAAAGGACACTCATTTGAGTGTCCTTTCTCCGACTTGAACCATCTTAATTTTATTGTGTTGTTATCATATAAGAAAAGAAGACATCGATTAAGATGTCTTCTTTTCTTTGTACAATTGGTGTTAAGAAGGTATTGTATTGTTTAAAAAACATAAAAAAATATAACAATCATCGAGTAAGTTTATTATAGCATCAATAAATAGGATTTTAATATGTAACATTGCATATATATAGATTTATTTATTTTTTATCTATATAGTTTAATTGTCTGTTATTTGTTTTAATTCATTTACTTATATTATTTTTTGAGCGCTCCAGCAATGGAGCCTTTTTTTTATGCAATAAAACATTTTCTTTACATTATTTAGTCGATGTATATTAGCTTTTCCCTCTTAAAATATACCTATATTTTACCAAAATATTGTATAGACGACCAGTCTTTTTATGAGAATTTAGTGAGTTAATAGTATTAAATTTGAAAATAGTTTTTATATCGAAAGTAGTAGATGGATTATTCTGTATGTCAATCGATATGCTAAATTGCATATCGAAAAAAGTAGAATTTGTTAACGTTTTCAAAATAAGGAATATTTTTATAAATTTCTGCTAATATTAAACTTGTACTTATTATAAAACAAGGGGATGTTTATATGTTTAAAAAAGTTACATTAGGGATATCATCATTAGCGGTGGCGGCGGTAGTTGGGTTAGGAATGGCATCGGAGGCATCAGCAGGACCAGCAGCACCTCTAACTTCTTTAAGTGTAGTAAAAGTAGAATCACAATTGGGTGGAGTTGAATACATTAATCCTAATAGTTTTAGTACAACTAAAGATCATGGGGGAAGTTACTTATATGTTTACACAAAAGAAATAGGATATGGCCAGTTTCCTTTTGCCAAAATGAATGGATTTGATGTGAAAAGTATTGGTTCACAAATAATTGGTGGTAATCCTATTGTAGGTTGGGAATATAAATGGGACGCATCAAATCATCAAGAAGGGACTTTTGAATATCAAAAGACTTCAATAAATTATCCAAGAGATACGTGGCGCACTTCATTATATATTAAATAATTAGTTTTATATATTCGTAGCATGAAAATTCCTGCACCTTGTGTGGAGATTTTCATAAAGAAAAGGCACCCTTATGTAGGTGCCTTTTCCAATAGTTTGTTTAGCAGAAGCAGCTAGCTCCAACTATGATTAATAAAATAAATAGTACAACTAATAAAGCAAAGCCTCCAGCAAAGCCGCCACAACTACCGCAACTACCACCAAATCCCATTTTAATCTCTCCTTTGAGTAGGAGGGGAAAATTAAGGTCATTCATGTATTTTAACGGGTTCACTTTACCCTATGTTTTTACGGATTAATTGAGCAGGTCCTTTTGAAAATAAAAAAAGACACCCTAAGGTGCCTTCCTCCGACTTGAACCACTTTACTTTTAATAATATGTATTGGAAATTAAGTAAACACATCCTATAAAACAGAATCATTTATTTTTACCAGATTGTTAGTGTACAAATACAAGAGAATCGAGATCGTTTGTTTGGCTAGATTAAAGCAACGCCACATCTATATGGTTGAAATGTGTTACGCCTTCTAATCGGAGAATCTGCTTTATAGAACGTGTCCACAATTTATATTTTACTACATGTAATATTTATTTAGTGTAATTTTTTACAAATATGTATAATTGCATAAAGTTTACGAAAAAATGAGAGTATAATTTGGTATTGTGTAATAAAGATAAAGTCCACCTACGGAAATAGGTGGGCTTTTCCGATAGTTTGTTTAGCAGAAGCAGCTAGCTCCAACTATTATTAATAGAATAAATAATACAACTAGTAAAGCAAATCCTCCAGCGAAGCCGCCACCACCACAACTTCCACCAAAGCCCATAATAGTTCCTCCTTTAGATAAGAGGATAAAACAAGAGGTCACTCATGTATTTTAACGGATTCAATTTACTTTATGTTTTTATGCATTAATGGATCAAGTTCTTTTGAAAAAAAGAGAAAGCCAATCTAAGGCACTTCTCCTGAATATTAATAAATCGCATATATTAATAAAAACATATTATTTAATTAAATCAATAATAAGATTATTTAATATAATGTATTAATCCTAACAGAAGGGAGGAATAACCATGCAATTAGTTTGTTTCCAAGTAGTAAGTGGACAATACTTCTTAGTTGTAGAAGGTATCCAGATTCCTGTACCAATTCCAGCGTTTGCTGCAGCTCTATTAATTGGTTTAGGAGTAATCCCACTTTGTTCTTAATTTAAGGAATTGTAAGCAGTTTTACCTTTCAATCGATAAGCCCCTAAGTATATAAATGCTTGGGGGTTTTCTTATAAAAAAAAGACACCCTAAGGTGCCTTCCTGCGATTTGAACCAACGTAATATGGTATTGGATGCCAATCCAATTATTATTTTACCACGTTAGATAATTTCGAGTATTGAGAAATAGTAAAAGCACTCTTTCGAGTGCCGCTATTTACTTCACTACTTTATCCATAACTTCTTTATACTTATTAAACTCTTCATCTTTCATATCGCCATTCATCTGTAAAAGGAAATTCCCCTTAGCATATGTATGTGAGAAAAGCATTGGAGCTGAGTTTCCTAGCTCATCATAGTACTTCTTAGCTTTTTCTAAGTCTTCTTTCTTACTAAATTCAAACACACGGCCACCTTTATCCTCACCTAATTTAGGAATTAGGATTCGTTTACCATCTTTACGCATGTTACCGAACTCTTTTTGTGTTAGATCCGTAGCATTTTCAGCTTCTATACCAGCTTTCTTGAACTCGCTAATAAGTGAAGTTGTAGTAACCGGTTCAGGCTTTTTAGCTTCTTGTTTAGGTTTAGATTCAGTTGCAGTCTTCTCATTTGAACCACAAGCGGATAATCCCATAAGTAAGGCGCTACATGCTAATGCTGTAAGTAATCTGCGTTTCATTGTGTTACCCCCAGTATGTATTAGTTATATAAGCTGAAATGTAAGATTTCTTATCTCATGGTAGCAAACAAGTTATTTGTATTTTGTTATATTTTGTTGAATGAGAATAAAAAAAGCACTCACAAGAGTGCTTAACCATAAATCTAATGTTTTTTACTAGATTTTTTATGTCCTTTATTTCGTTCACAAGCCACGCCATCGCCATCGCGATCTAAATGTGAAGCATAAGCTGGGCTATCTGGAGTTATATCATAGTAACCGGCATTATTTGCATCTGTACAGTTTGCAAAGTGCACTTTCTCTTGTTTAGGTACAGCTTGTTGCTGAGGTGCTGTATTAGCAGTAGCTTTTTGTTGCTCCTGTTCTTTTGCCCGAGCTGCTTCTTGTTGTTTCTTTTGTTCTTCCTGTTGTCTTTGGGCCTCTTCTTGTTTTCGTTGTTCTTCTAATTTCTTTTGCTCTTCAGCCTTTTTCTGTTCTTCTAATCGTTTCTGCTCTTCAACTTCTTTTTGTTCTTCGGCTTTTTTCTGTTCTTCTATTTTCTTTTGTTCGTCTTCCTGTTTTTGCTCATCTAGTTTCTTTTGTTCATCTTCTTTTTTAGTTTCTTGTTTTGGTTCTTCTGATGTACTTGCTTTATCACTTGAACCACAAGCAGCCAATCCCATAAGTAACACGCTGCATGCTAAAGCCATTAATAATTTCTTGTTCATAATTTAATTCCTCCAAGATATATAAAATGTAATATTTCTGGACAATCTTATCAAAATAAACATTCTTATATTGTTATATTTTGTCGATTGGAAATAAAAAAAGAGAGCCGTATCTCTCATTGGTTAATTTGGTGAATTTTTTACATAATTTCACCTCTAAAAAATGGAAGAAAGTACATTCTTCCATTTCATGATACTGGTACTAGTTATCGGAATTGCAGGATTCATCTACCTGATGCAGATAGACAAACGGATTATGAAGGATGAAAAGTGATGGATAAACAGCAGCGTGACAAAGAAGAAATAGCAAACATAATCAAAATGATACGAGATTTAAGAGCTAAAGGGGTACATAACAGCGCAGATAAGGTAGAGGAAGCACATAAATATATTACTTTAGCTAAATAAAAAAACCTCGCAGGGGGCAAGGCTTTAAACAGGGTAAAAGAATTGTCGAGTAAATAAGAATTACTTCTTGAGAATGGCTTAATTTTAACACGATAACTCGTATGCATGTGTTACGGAATTATGAACTATTCTGATGTGCGAAGCATCATAAAGGGTGAGAAAAATGCATCCGCTAACTAAAATTAGCATAGTAAAAGGCCTGTGCAGATGCACAGGCTGGTTGATACACATATCGGTAATTAAATGTTAACAGATTTATTGAATAATCGTTATTGAGAAAATAAAAATAGTCGATTACCCCTAATTAATTGTTTCGTGAAACGATGCAATATTTTGTCCCTCTATTATAACATGGTCGTTTCTTCTAATTAAACAAGGAGTGAAAGCCTATGTTAGATAAAAATCAATCAAAAGTCTTCCTTCCTTCATGGGCATGGAAGGAAGAAATGAAAAAGAAGCAAAAGAAAAAGCGATTGAGTACATTACTCCCAATCGCTATCCAGGATACAAAATCATTGAAATAAGAGGCGATATATCGCTTTAGAAGGATTGGACCTAGTGTTTGATGAAAGCGAAGTGATTCAATTACGAGAAATGTGGGATGAGGATAAAGATATTCTTGAAATAGCAAAAGGGCTAGGAAGGAATCAACTAGAAATCGCCACATTAATCATGGATCAGGCAGATAAGAACAAAATTAAATCTCGTCCAATGGGGTTAGGGGCATGAAACAACTACCACGGGAGGGATATAGTCGGAATTTTTGATTATACTGCAACAAGTACAGCGGACAAATTTTTGAAGCGTAATAGCGTTATGACGTACTCAGTAAAGTTTTATGACAAAGACGAAAAGTGGAAGCTTCGTTGGTTTGAGGCGAAGTCCAAGAGAGAAGCTATAGAAATCATAGGATTACCAACATATTACCATAATAGGTAATGTGTTTCCAAATATTAGATGTTGAGAAATCTTTTTATAAATCCTTCATTCGGCACAACAAAGCAATCAGCTTAATTAGCTAACTGCTTGTTGTACAAAAGAAAATTAGGCCCTGCAAGTTAGGATGTGTAACGTTAAGTTACAGTTATAGTGTTAGCAGGACCGGAAATGTTATATGGGGATTAATGTAATGAAAATTTCATTTTGTCGAACTCTATTTGAATAAAGTAACTAAAATTAATTGATTGTATCCAATGCAAGGGATATTTTTGAATAAAGTAACTTTAATCAAAGGGGATATATATATAATGACTGGACAAAACAATCGTGGTGGGAAAAGAGAAGGAGCAGGACGTAAAGCGATCGGTGTAACAAGAAAAGTATCGTTAACTTTACCAACTGAGTTATGGAGTGAGATTGAGTTTCTGTGTGAATACGATGGGGGGAGTCAATCTAAAGTAATTCGAAAAATGTTAGAGACGCAGATACCGAAAACTCAAATGGTACGGGATATAAAAGAACTTCAGAATGCCAACATTGGTGCAAATATTACAAGTGATGAGGATGCCGTAGATTTTTGCGTGAAACTGGTTCACGAGATCTTTATACAGAAGAAGCATAAATATGAACCGGATTTAAAATAAAAGAGCAGCTAGCAAAAGCTAACTGCTCAGTCTTGAAGGAGATCTCGATTAGTACGGTTACACATAAGAGATTTCCGGCTGCTTAAAAGCCTAGCTACAGTATTGACGTGATTTTTAGTTTTATTCAGGGAGGTAGAGGGAAATGAATAAATTTATGCTGTTCCAACTTGGTTTTGGTCTGCAACATCAGCATCAAATGTGTTTGTCGCACTAACACTACTAAAGGTATTAGCAACAAAAGCAACATTGGATGAGCCTGAACCATTATAAGATTTTGTATTTTCCTTTGGAGAGACGTTATAAAAATCACCTAAGTTGAAAGAACCGTTGCTATTTTGTACAACCATGTTTCCAACAATAGATGGCATCAGTTTCACCTGCTTTCTTAGGAAGCGTTTAAATTAGAATATGGTCTATGAGTCTAGATGTTCATCTGAATCTGAAAATTTTAAAATGAGGGATGTTAGAAAACCTAATAAAATAATCCTTTTGTGGGGAAAAAGAATTTATAAAATAGGTACAATTCACGTTTAAATCATTTTTGAATGTAATAAGGTATCAAAAGGAGTAAAACGCTCCAAAATGGAAATGAGAGACGTTTGCATGAAAGGGATGAGAGGAATGGCAAATGCAAAGAAAAAGAAAATAAGAAAAGCTATCGTTCGTCGTGCGATATCCGTTGATAAATACCAAGTTAACAAAGCTTGGAGAAACATCTTTGTGCAGGCTGGTATTATTAAATAAATGAAAACAGAATACAGTCCGGCTAGAAAACTAGAGGATACCAATTTTTAGAGCAGCAATAAAGCTGTTTTAAGAAATGGTGTCCTCTTTATTTTTGAAAGGGGATGTGGGGAATGAAGGTATTAAAAGATCAACTACATGAATGGAAAAAGCAATCCAAACAAGGAAAGAAGAAAAACAAAAAAAATAAAAAGAGAAATTAAGTACTCGTGAAATTGAGGATTTAATGGGGATGCATAGACCTTGTTATGAACGTAGACGTGGAACGTTAAGACAAAAGTAATTTAAAAATAAAAAGGAGTGGTCTTACATGACTAAACAAACATCTTTCTTACCAAAAATTGATAGAACAGCAACGCAAGAGAAGTTAGAGGGTGTTCTTGAAAGTGTACGCATATATAGACAGTTCGGAATGATTCGTAAGGAAATGAAAGTCACTCCTTCTTATGAAATGAGAGAACACGGTCCGACACATACCGTTGGAAAGCCTTTAGAGGATGTGGCAATCGCTAATTTGCAACAAAGTGAGCATGAAGAGTGGTTGGAGTTAATGTCATTCCGTATTAATCAGTTTTTAAGTCGCTTAGGTAATGGCTGTGCTGGGAAGATGCAGAGGGAGATTATTAATAAGCGTTATTTAGAAGAAGAAGCTGTATGCGATTATATGGTCTATAACGAAATTGGAATGGCTGAACGTACATATCGCCGTTGGAAGTCCAGAGCATTTTATAATTTAGCTTTTGCTCTTAGATTAGAAGTTTACGAAACAGAAGAAGCTGGAGGTAATGAATAATGAACTTTGTTCAGCCAATACGTGATCTAGAGCAAATACAACAAATTAAAGAGTATTTAAGGGAAAAGAGTGAACGAAATTATATTTTATCATTTTAGCCAAGAAGACTCCTTCCTCAAGGGGCGTGAAGGGTCAAAGCCCAGTGAGTAGGTGGGAGATGAATTGGCTTCGAACAAGGGATGGCAGGAAGCTATCTTAATTGTTCGACATACATAAAGTGTTACTTCACTATCAGTCGAATGTATGTTTGGTGTATAATAGTCATATACCGAAATGGAGGTGAATCAAATGATGATTAATAAAGCCTATAAGTTTCGTATCTACCCAAATAAAGCACAAGCAATTCTAATCAACAAAACGATTGGTTGTTCTCGCTTTGTATTCAATCATTTCCTATCCCTATGGGATCGCGCATACAAAGAGACAGGAAAAGGTTTGACATATGGTACATGCTCTGCCAAACTTCCTACCATGAAGAAAGAGTTTGTTTGGCTAAAAGATGTAGATAGTATTGCGATTCAGTCGTCTGTTCGCAACCTTGCGGATGCTTATACACGCTTTTTCAAAAAACAAAACAGCGCCCCGCGCTTTAAATCTAAGAAGAACAACGTACAATCTTATACTACAAAACAAACAAATGAAAATATTGCTGTTGTAGGAAACAAGATAAAGTTGCCGAAACTAGGCCTTGTTCGATTTGCCAAAAGTCGCGAAGTAAAGGGACGTATCTTAAATGCTACAGTTAGACGGAAACCTTCTGGCAGATACTTTGTGTCATTGTTAGTGGAAACAGAAGTACAAGAACTTCCGAAAACACATTCTTACATCGGAATGGATGTGGGACTAAAAGATTTCGCCATTTTGTCAGATGGAACAACCTATGAAAATCCGAAGTTTTTTCGATCATTAGAAGAGAAATTGGCGAAAGCACAGCGTGTTCTTTCTAGAAGAAGGAAAGGATCTTTGCGCTGGAATAAACAGCGAGTAAAGGTAGCTAGAATTCATGAATACATGGAAAATGCTAGAAAAGATTACTTGGACAAAATCTCAACTGAAATCATCAAAAACCACGATGTTATCGGTATAGAGGATTTGCAAGTATCGAATATGTTAAAGAATCATAAGTTAGCAAAAGCAATTAGTGAGGTATCCTGGTCGCAATTTCGATCCATGTTAGAATACAAAGCAAAATGGTATGGCAAACAAGTTATTGTCGTATCAAAAACATTTGCTTCCAGCCAATTATGTTCTCGTTGTGGATACCAAAACAAAGACGTTAAAAATTTAAACCTACGTAAATGGGACTGCCCTTCTTGTCGTACACACCATGATAGGGATATTAACGCAAGTATCAATCTAAAGAATGAAGCGATAAGGCTTCTAACCGCAAGGGCTGCGGGGATAGCCTAATAAATTAGAGTTCGATAGAACTCTTTACTTAGGAATCCCTCAGCGAAAGTGGGGGTGGTTCAAGAGGAAGGATTATTGCAGGGCTATGACTTTAAAGTAATGGAATCTATTACAGAATTAAATGATTCTATGAAATCTTTAAATAAAGAACATGAATTATGTCGCGTAGTCGCAGGTTATTCTTGGAAATGGGCTACACAAAAGGATAAGAATCTATATGATATAAAAGATACTGTTACAGGTGATACATTCAAATGGAACTCGAAGGTAAAAGGTTGGATTAACTTTGAGAATAGTGTAGAGGAAATAGGGTGTATTCATACTACCCAGGGCGCTGATTTAAATTATGTTGGTGTGATATTAGGGGCCGAAATTGATTGTAATTACACGGGTGAAGAAAATGGAGACTATGATTTGAATAAAGCAAAGGTCATCGTCAATCCAAAAGAGTATAAAGATCGAAATGGTCTTCCGATTAAGGGAACTGATTTAAATAATGAAGAGTTAACATCCTATATTAAACGTATCTATTACGTATTATTATCTCGCGGGATAAATGGATGTTACGTCTATGCAGTAAATCAAAATATGCAGAGATATCTAAAAGAAATAGTAAGAATAAGTCAATAATTATGAAAAGAAGTTACTTGAATTAGAGTAGCTTCTTTTTATTTAATAAAAATGAAAGGGTATATAGGTATTAAGCGATAATACTAAAGTTATATTTTATTGTTAACCGGATTTTTGAAAACGTTAGGGTAGAAATTTAATATTTTTTATAAAAAAAGAATTGACTTTCGTCTTAGTTGTAACTAATATAGTTACATAAAGTTGTAATCGAATTAGTTACAATCAATACCTATTTTAAGTGGAAATACGATTTGTATATTTATTTAAGGATGGTGGTTCACACGTTGCCGCTAAGGGTAGATAGTTACTGACATATTAAAAGAAATGCATATTCCGTACTGTAGTATTTTCTACTTTGGGGTAATAATATACATCGTTGTCTTTTGCTAAAAATCTTAGTTGCTCTTTCTTTGAAAGGGTTAGTTTTTGAAAAATATAGTAAGGTGCCTCAAAAAAGAACAAGATACTAAAAAAGATGTACTTTTACAAACCAAAAAGTTGGCTGAGAATTTTAAGTGATAGCTGAACTGGTAAATAAAAATAAAGGTAGGAGATTTAAATGGAAACGAAACAAGGTAACTTTATATATGTATGGGACGCATATTGTGGATGGTGCTATGGCTTTTCAGAAAGTATTAAAGGATTTTACCAAAAACACACTGAAGTGCCGTTAACGGTTTTATGTGGAGGGTTATTTTTAGATGAGTTACCAATAAAAAATTTCTCATATATAGAAGAGGGAAATAAAAGAATTAATCAACTTACAGGTGCAGAGTTTGGTCCTTCATATCAAAAATTGGTGGAAGAAGGTACTTTTAAAATGAATTCGAAAGATGCTGCAATTGGCTTTTCCGCTTTACGTTCATTAGCGCCAGACCGTTTGTTAGAATTCACTTCGGCTATGCAAAAAGCGTTTTATTATGAGGGGAAAAGTCTAAGTGACCCTGAAACATATCGTAAGATTGCAATTGAGCATGGTTTGGATCCTGAACAAGTAATAGAGCGTTTAAATGCTCAAGAAACAATTGTAGATGTACAAAATGATTTCAATAAGGTTCGACAGCTTGGTGTTAATAGTTATCCTTCATTATTTTTACAAAAGGATAATCAAATTATTCCTATTGGTGGCGGGGTAATGACGCCAGATAAAATCGAAGCACGTTTCAAAAATTTATATTAAAAAACTTTAAGTTAAAGTATATAACATTTAACGTTTTAAAAAAGACTAGAAGTGGATGGACTTAAATCTTTCTGATAACAGTTATAGTTTCTATTTGTTATTAAAGAAGGTCCAATTATGATTTTACTATAGATCACAGTAGCAAACATGTTAGCTTACGCCAACCGACATACATCTCCTATCTATTTGCTGTTGCGATTAACTATGCAGGAGAATTGAGGAGGGGCCTTCTGTCGGAACAAGATAAAAATGTGTTATCTATTCAATAACTTTAACAAAAGGAGAATAACATTCTATGTTTAAAACAATCGATACAAATCTAAATGATGTAAAATTGACGGTGTTTAGTTCGGATGAAAAAAGTTTTATGGTAACTGCAACCTTAGTTGAGAAAGCAGGACATGCATTTTTAATAAACTCAAAATTTACTCAATCTGATTCGAAAGAAATTGTAGATTATCTGAAAAACAATAACTTATCCCTAGATAAAATCTTTATTATACATGGGGATCCTGATTATTACTTTGGGTTAGAAAGTATTAAAGATGCTTACCCAAGAGCCATAGCGTATGCAACAGAGTCTACTGTTGAACATATTGTTCATTCTGTATTAGGGAAATTAAAAGTTTGGAAAGATGTACTAGGAGAAAATGCACCAAACAATGTGGTATTACCTCAAGTTATTAAAGAGAAAACAATTGATTTTCAAGGTTTAGCATTTGAACTTGTAGGCTTAGATGATTACAGAACTAGCTTATTTAATAAAGAGCTAAAATTATTGATTGGAGGCATTGATGTATTTAACGAAATCCATGTGTTCTTAGCAGATACTAGCTCAAAAGCAGCAATGGAGGCAGGGATTGAGAACTTGAAAGTATTACAAGCGTTAAATGCTGACATTATTGTACCAAGCCATGGATCAATCGGAAAATCCTTAGATAATCAAGCGATTATTGCAACTATGGATTATCTAAGAACTGCAATTCAAGCTTCTGAGGAAAGTAAAACTTCAAAAGATTTTGTAGCAAAACTTGAAACAGCATATCCAGGCTATGCTAATAAAGGTGTATTGGAATTAAGTGCAAAAGTTGTAACAAAAGAAATGCCATGGGGTTAATGCTATGAATAAATATCAAAAACTATTACATGAAACGTATGTGTTAACTGGCGAGGGAAAAATGGATGCTTTCAAAACATATTTAAGTGAAAATGTATCTTGGACAGAAGCTGCTGGGTTTCCATATGCGGGCACTTATATAGGTCCTGATGAAGTAGTGAAAAATGTACATGAACGTCTTGGAACTGAATGGGATAACTATAGCGCTAAAGATGAAATTTATGCTTTTAATAACAATACTGTTATCGTGTATGGAAAATATAGTGGAACATATAAAGTAACAGGGAAATCATTCATAGCAGATTTTTGTCATCTTTATGAGTTTGATGAGAACGATAAGGTTAAGAAGTTTATTCAAATTGTGGACAGTGCAACTGTTAATGAGGTATTAAGTTAGAGTTACCAGTTTCAAATATCAACATTTACCTTTAACAGAGCCAAAAATTAAAACAAGGTCCCTTAATCATGTTAAAGGGACCTTGCTCACGCAAATGATCTGTAAATCAATTTATCTTTGATATACAGATCATTTGTATGATAATTTTTGTGAATAATTGCTAAATAGTGAACTTACATAAATGCTTTTAGAAGTTCTTGAATTAATGGGATTGCTCCACCTATAAATTTTAAAACTGCCATTGCGATTTCCATATTATGCTCTCCTCTTTTTTCGTATTAAGATGTGATAAATCTTTATAATCTTATTATAGTAAGCGCTTACAATTATAACAATGAATTTTTTTATGCAATATTGCATATTTATTCATTAGATCTCTATTATTCATTTTTTAATGGTACTATAGCGAGGTGAGAGTCTTTAAGGGTTCTCCTTAATAGGAGGAAATATGGAAAGAGTGCAGGCGATTTACAGTAATCAAAAATTTAAGAGTTGGGTTAAACAGGTATTAGCTGTAGGAGGAGTAATAGGGTGCTGCTATTTGGTGTTATATGTTTTCTGTTTCTTAGTTATCATGTAAATATTATACAACTAAACTAGTAGAGTCTTGCCTAGAGAGGTAAGGCTCTTTTATTGTAGTACCTGGAGATGGGCAAACAATATACAATACTTCTTAGGTTTGTCAGATTACTTTGTATCGTGCCTTGTTTCTCTATATTCTAGAACACTAACTCCTATCATTGAGAGTTAATAAACTTCTATTTAAAGTTTCCATTTATATTGAAAACAGAATTCTATTGATAAAAAATATGTTTTTACTAGATACATATTAAAAAGACAAGCATAAATTATATTAGATTTTAGCAAAATCTTTTTGCCTTGGAAAAGGATTTAAATCTTACTTATAGATTTGATTCCTTTTTATATACCATAATCCTTATATTACTATGTAAATATAATACAGTAATAATGATTTAAAAGCAAGAATATTAGTAGGGGTACGTTCACACATCCATCAACTTAAGATTTTAAAGTAGCCCGTGAACTACTCGCCACTTAGCAAAGCTTGAAGTGGGAGCTTCTCAGTTCCACGACGAAAGTACCCTTTCGTCTCCCTGAGCGTTACTTCGGGGTGTTCCACCCCTAGATGTCCAACGCTTGGACGCTCTTTTGGTACGGTTGATATTTTACGCAGGAACCGAATGGCTTGGTTTTCGCACTCTATTTTCTTCCTGCAACCTCATATATCAAGTTATCAAAGAACTTCATATAGCTAGTTTATCAAAAGTTTTTGGCTATGCCAAACCGAAATTCATCTCCCACCTACCGTTGGGCTACGCCCTTCACACGCTTGAGGAAGGAGAATTCTTTCGGGGAATTAGTTAAATTAAAATCATATTGGCTAACGTAAAGAATACCAATCATTTACTTCTCCTATCAGCACAAGTAAATGATTGGTATTTCTCATTAATATTGCTAAAACTGAACTACGAGCAGAATACTTTATTTCATTCTTTTTTCCCTTACAGTTTGATCTTGTAATCGCTGTTATTCTTTTATCAGTCATTCCTACATAAGCGTTGGATATTTTGCAGGTTTGTCCAGACTGAAAAGAGCTTATTAAACCATCCATTATTCACGTTCTTCTTCATATATTTGTACCACAATTATTTTTTTGTTGTTAAAACTAGTTTTTAAGAAGCATATGCTTTAGCAACTGCAGAAATTCTTTATCACTTTTATCATCTTTTATATAATCCTGTTCATAGTTAAAAATCATTCGCACTAACATAAAAGCTGTTAGCGGTAATGGTACCTTATGAAAAGCCCCTTGCTGATAACCTTTTTCAAGCAAATTACTTATCATTTTAATTGCTTCTTCTTCAGATTTTTTAAAACAAGCTATAATTTCAGGTGAATGGTACTCTTTATATTCTTGAAAGAGTGTAGAAACAAATGGGTCTTGATGATATTCTAGGCTGATATAATGAAGAATTTTTTGTATTCGAAGTAAAACATCTTTTTCCTCTTTATATAAATCAAATAATTGTGAGCGTTTAAGCTGAATATGACGCATATAGCAGTCACATAATATTTCAGTTTTATCTGTATAGTAATAATAAATAGTACCTTTACCAACTTTAGCTTTCTTTGCAATTTCATCGACCGTTGTGTTACGGACACCACCCATAGAGAACAGTATTGTGGCAGATTGAATGATTTTCATTTTTTTATTTTCTTTTTCTAATTTGATCATTGTCTACACCCTATCCTTGAAATATTTAGCGAAGTTTTCTTTCATTACATTCTGTATCAGTCCATTTGTAATTTTTTAACTCCTAATAGAAAGTCCTCTATTTGCTTCTTATAGAATAACATACACCATTCTCATTTCTAGTATATAACTATAATAGAATGCAACTTTATAACTTAGGATAAAAATGAAAGTTTAAGGTAATAACTTTTTAATCAGACGATGAGAATTCAAGTGAAAGGGGACAGTGATTTCTTTCTTGATTGAATTATTTGATTTTTTATTCAATTCGTTTTATTATATAAACATGACTAAAAGATGTTTTTAGTCGGATTTTTTTACGGAAAACCGACTGATATTTAATTTTAGTCGGTTTCTATACTATTTGAGAGAAGGTAGACACTATGTGTGGAATTGCAGGGTGGATAGACTGGTCTAAAGACCTGTCTCATGAACAAGAAACGTTAAAAAAAATGACAGATGCTATCACTCACCGAGGGCCTGATGCAGAGGGGCATTGGCTTTCAAAACGAGCAGCATTAGGTCATCGACGTCTCATCGTCATTGATCCTGAAGGTGGCCTTCAACCTATGCTGTATAAAGATGGAAATGATACGATTGTCCTTACGTTCAATGGAGAAATTTATAACTATCAAGAATTACGTAAAGAACTTGAGGGGAAAGGTCATGAATTTCAGACAAAGTCTGATACAGAGGTATTACTACATGCTTATTTAGAATGGCAAGAAGATTGTGTTCAACACTTAAATGGGATTTTTGCTTTTGGTATTTGGGATGAAAGATTTGGGAAATTGATGCTTGGTCGTGATCATCTAGGTGTGAAGCCTTTATTTTTCGCTCAAAGAGGAAGCGCAATTCTCTTTGGTTCAGAGTTAAAAGTTTTGCTTTCGCATCCGCTTGTAAATGCAGAAGTAGATAAAGAAGGACTTTCTGAGGTATTTTGTCTTGGACCAACACGTACTCCTGGTCATGCGATTTTTAAGGATATACATGAAGTACGTGCGGGTCATTATATGACGTTTACCTCTAATGGTTCAAATACGACACAGTATTGGAAACTTGAAAGTAAAAAACATATAGATGATATTGATACGACAGTGGAGACAATCCGCTCCATTTTACAAGATACTGTTAAACGCCAGTTAATTGCTGATAGACCAGTGGTATCTATGCTTTCCGGAGGTTTAGATTCAAGTGGTCTAACAGGTTTAGCAGGAAACGAATTTGGGAATAAAGGGGAACGTCTTCATACATATTCCTTGAATTTCATCAATGATGAAAAAGACTTTGAGCAAGACTTCCTTCGTTTTGATCGTGATGAACCTTGGGTGAAACGTGTGGCTGAATATGTAGGAACAAAGCATCACTCTATAGAGTTAGGATCAGATAGTTTAATAGAGCATTTATTAATTCCAATGCGAGCGCGTGATCTACCGGGAGTTGGGGAACTAGAAACGTCTCTTTATTTGCTATTTAAGGAAATGAAAAAAGACGCAACAGTTGCACTTTCAGGCGAATCCGCAGATGAAGTGTTCTCAGGATATCCATGGTTCCATCAAGAGAAGTTTTTAGATGCAGAGATATTCCCTTGGAGTGTTAATTTATGGTATAGTACAGAAATTTTATCAGAGGATTTTAAAGAAAAGATTAGCCCTGAAAAATATCAAAAACAAAAATTTGAAGATGCGGTTGCTGAGGTTCCTTTTTTAGAAGGTGAAAGTGATCTGCAAATGAAGCAACGTCAAATGTCTTACATGTTTATTACACGTTTCTTGCCATTTATGCTAGAACGAAAAGATCGTACAAGTATGATGAATGGCTTTGAAGTACGAGTTCCATTTTGCGATTACCGGCTTGTAGAATACTTATGGAATGTTCCATTCGAAATGAAAAGCATAGACAATATTGAAAAAGGTATTTTACGTCGAGCTTTTGAAAATGTACTTCCAGAGGATGTACTTTATCGCAAAAAAAGTGCATATCCAAGCACAAAGGATGCTTCTTATCTACAAGGTATTAGTGATTGGATGTTACATGTGTTGAACGATCCTCAATCACCTATTTTACCATTAATAAATGTAGAAAGAGTTCGTGCTATTGCAGAAGGAAAAGACAAAGTAATTTCTGGTAATGATGCACGAAGTATAATAGATTATTTACTTCAAGTTAATAGTTGGCTTCAGGAATATAATATTAAATTAGTATGATAAATGTAATCTTCGAATAAAGAGGATAGATGAATCCTTAATGACCTAAGTGAACCGCATCTCCAATGTATTAGATAGTTATCTAACATTTGGAGATGCGGTTTTATTATCTTGATTTGCAATAACGCTAATCAGTCAGTAAATTAGAATTGAATAAGGGACATGGAAAGAACTAGGGGGAATAATATGAATTGGAGGTCCCACGTAAAGGAGAATACGATGAACCTTTTAACAGGTTATCCGAGAATTACAACATAACACTGGTAGAGTGGAATCATGATGTAGACCATGTTCATATTTTGTTCAAGGCACATCCGAATACAGAAATGACAAAATTCATCAATGCTTATAAGAGTGCAAGTTCTCGACTAATCAAGAGAGACTTTCCACAAGTGAAAAAGAAACTTTGGAAAGAGATGTTTTGGTCAAGAAGTTTTTGCTTACTAACTACTGGTGGTTCGCCAATAGATGTAGTAAAGAAATATATTGAAAATCAAGGTGAAAAGTGAGGTGAAATGATATGACAAAGCATAATAAAGCATATAAATTCCGTTTGTATCCAACAGAAGACCAAGTACATCTTATGCGTAAAACCTTCGGCTGTGTACGTTTCGTGTATAACAGAATGTTAGCTGAACGGAAAGAAGCCTATGAAAAACACAAAGATGATAAGGAACAACTAAAGAAACAAAAGCTTCCCACTCCTGCGAAATACAAATCAGAATTTGAGTGGTTAAAAGAAGTTGATTCATTAGCTTTGGCAAATGCTCAACTAAACTTGCAAACTGCCTATAAGAATTTCTTTAGTGGTCAAAATGACTTCCCAACATTCAAAAGCAAAAAAGACAGAAAGTCTTATACAACGAATGTAGTGAACGGAAATATTATGTTGCTTAACGGTCATATCAAATTACCAAAACTGAAAATGGTACATATCAAACAGCATAGAGAAATACCACAAGACCATATAATCAAGTCATGTACGATTTCTATGACACCTACTGGTAAATACTATGTGTCCATTTTGACTGAATACGAAAAAGAGATTGTACAAAAAGAAGTAGAAACAGTTGTTGGATTAGACTTTGCGTTGGATGGATTATACGTCAGTTCTGAGGATAAGAAAGCCAATTAACCTAAGTTCTACCGTGAAATGTTAGACCGATTAGCAAAAGCACAACGAGTATTATCAAGAAGAACAAAAGGTTCTATTCGTTGGGATAAACAACGTATCCGTGTAGCTAAGTTACATGAAAAAGTAGCAAACCAACGTAAGAACTTCCTTCATCATAAGTCTAAAGAGTTAGCTACTCATTTTGATATTGTAGCTATTGAAGATCTAAATATGAAAGGAATGTCGCAAGCACTTCATTTTGGAAAAAGTGTCGCTGATAATGGGTGGGGTATGTTCACTTCTTTCTTAGCTTATAAACTAAACGAACAAGGAAAACAACTTGTGAAAATAGACAAATGGTTTCCTTCCACAAAAACATGTAGCAGTTGTGGAAATGTAAAAAATATGTCATTGTCTGAACGAGTATATTCTTGTATATGCGGTGTAAATCTCGATAGAGATTATAACGCAGCTATCAATATCAAAAATGAAGCAATACGCCTATTAGCGTTAGCATAGATAGCAATAAAATAACCCGTGGAACAAGGGAGTTAGCTCGGCTGTCTTAGGACGAATTCGTTAGCTATCAAAAGTAACGACTAACCGAGAAGCCCCCACTTCAAACAGTCCATTAGGACGTTAAGTGGCGGGTAGTTCACAATACTCTATTCTATCTGTAGAATCCTAAGAAAGTATGACGTTTTATTACTTGTGAAAGAACATAAATTTTTCGCAAGTGAACTTACTAGTATTAGTTTTCTGACTCGAATCCTTTTATGAAAATATAGTAGCAAATTTCGTTTAATCTTATTTATTTTATGGGAATTATAAGGTATACTAAAAGTAGGTGCAAAAATGCACTATTTGAAAAAGAGTGCAAGGCAAAAAGGAATCCGTAAAGGGTTCCTTTTTTATTTTTTAGAAAACGAAGCAACATTCTAAATATCTCTGTCTTTTTTATATGTGAATGAACTTTCACTTTATAAACTTAAAAGGTATTTTGGGGAAATTGCCATATTCCTGTAACAAAACAAAGGTATGTTATGTGTGTAAAATATATATAGAAAGAAGGAAAAACTGTGAAAAAAGTTTTGCCAATCGTTGCACTATTAGGCATGATAAGTTTTGGAGTACAGGAAATGAATGTGAAAGCTGATACTTATCAAAAGAGCGATTCCAAAATTCATTTTTGGGATTCAAAAAGAAAAGGTACTAATTTTATGAATAGCACTTCATTACCTGAAAACTATAAAAGTGCAAAGGAAGCTAATATTGAATATGTTCGTTTAGCACCTGATAAATGGGCAAAAGATAAAGATTTTTTATTTGAGGATAAACCAGATACTTCTGGAAAGGATTTTCTGATAGGTAATGCAGATAACTATCAGGGATTAGTAAAGGAGGATCTAGAAAAATTGAAAGCGGATTTAGATGCCGCACAATCGCAAGGAATGAAAGTTGTTCTTACAATGTTATCTTTACCTGGTGATCGATGGCGTCAATTTAATAATAATAAGAATGACGACAGAATATGGGAAGATGAGAAGTATCAAGAACAAGCAAGTGAGTTTTGGAAGGACCTTGCTCTAGAACTAAAAGATTATCCTGCAGTGGTTGGGTACAATATTATAAATGAACCGCATCCAGAAACAGCCAAAAATAATAGATATAATGATTTTTGGACGGAAGATTACGAGAAATGGTATGAAAAAGTGAAAGGAACCACAGCTGATTTAAATAGATTTTATCAAAAGGTTATTAACTCTATTCGTGAAGTGGACCAAGAAACACCGATTATTTTAGATGCAGGTTTATATGCTACTCCATGGGCCTTTAAATATTTAAAACCAGTAAAGGATAAAAAAACACTTTATGCATTTCATATGTATGAGCCGTATGAATTAACGAGCCAAGGTGAAAAACAAAACAAGGAATTTCAATATCCGGGATTTGTAAAAGTAGGAGATTTAGAGAAACCTGTAATGTGGAATAAGCAGGGATTAGAGAAATTTTTAAAGCCAATTCAACAATGGTCTAAGAAAAATCATGTACCATCTAATCGAATTATTGCAGAGGAATTTGGAATTAACCGTACTGTCCCAGGTGCAACCCAATACATGCAAGATCTTATTTCTATCTTCAACCAAAAAGGTTGGCATAAATCATTCTATGCATTCCGTGAAGACACATGGACGGGAATGAATTATGAATTAGGAACAGGAAAAATAAAATGGGACGAAGAGGGTAAACCGATACGTCAAGATAATCCACTTTGGGATGTAATAAAAAAAGATTTACAGGCGCATAAATAGTTTAGAATGTTAGGATTAAGGACTAAATGTAAGCATCTAATTCAAATAGAATTAGATGTTTTTTATCATTTTAGCCAAGAAGACTCCTTCCTCAAGGAACGTGAAGTGCCACAGTCCAGTGAGTAGGTAAGTGAGAAGAGCATTTGATTTCCATTTCCTAAATCGTCATAGTACTTTTTAGCCTTTTCAAGATCTTCTTTGTTTTTAAATTCGAATAATCTACCGCCGCTATCTTCTCCTAAAGCAGGTACCAGAATACGTTTCGCATTTTTTCTAGTATTATCAAACTCTTTTTGTGGTAGATCAGTAGGCTCTTCTGCTTCTAATCCTGCACCTTTGAATTTTTACTAACTGTAACATTACTTGCCATTGATTTAATGCTATCACAAGCTGTTCAACTGAATAATAGTAGAGTGCCAATAAGAAATACTGATAATTTTTTAAACATATTAGTTCTATCCTCCTAATGTAAATAAATACCTAAACGTCATAACAAACTATTGATCAATGAACATTGCCCCATTTATCAAAACGTAACCGGAAGAACGGGCATGGGTGGTAAGAATCCGCGATAAGACGAAAGTAGTTTTTAGACACGATATATTGCCTTATTCTCCAAAATATATATTGGTTCCTGTAGTTAGATACTCTAATGCTAGTGCATTTTCTGTATATACGGCAGCAAATTAAAATTCATACTAAATTAATTGTAATATATGAAGGTACTTATAATAAAAAATCCATATATTTTTTCGTTTTAATATTTAAAACTTATGTATACATGTTACAATATAGTCCTCCAATTTATTTTATTCTTCTATTTAGAATTTATGGTTCAGTAATCCAATAAAAAAGCGGCTGTAGTAACTAAATTTGTTAATGAAGTGAAGAATTTAGAGTAGTTTAAAAAGCCATTGAGTAGAATTATCCAGGGGATATATTCACTTAGTTAAGTTTTAGGGGATTTCTTATGTTAAGGATTTCATACAATTTAAATAGGCCTAAATTAAACCTTTTATCCAATCAAAACTAAAAACCATTTTAATAGAGTGAAGTATATATTTAATACGGTTTATTTGGAATAATTCTTAGTTTTATATTTGCTTAAAATAGAAAAATAACATATTTGTAAGGGGGGATAAATAAAACTTCGCTTGTGAAAGCTATATCGCTATCTGTGAAGATGTATGTAAAAGAATATAGTAGTGACTTCATTTCAAATGATACCATAAATAATTGTAGAAAAAGATAAAGGAGTAAACATTTAAATAAATAATATGAGTTGTAAGAATGAAAAGGAGAAGTAAATCGTGTTTAATATAAAAAAAAAATTGGAACAAATAAAGCTAAAAACGAAGTTGTCTATGGCATTTATTGCAATATTAATTATACCTAGTCTTATCGTAGGAATAACATCTTATGATAAGGCGAAAACAGATCTTAATAAAACAATTCTACAAACAGCAAAAGATAATGTAAGTATTTTAGATAAGATTGTTGATGATGAATTAGAAAATAAATATATAGATGTAACTTATTTTGCAAAATTACTCACACAAGGCAATTATAATCCTGATCAATTACAAAATGTACAGAGTAAATTTGAACAATATATACAGTTACATCCAGAGATAGAAACAATTTATTCCGCATCCAGTAACAATCAATTTATTCATGCGCCTGTTGGAGAAATAACAGAAGGAGTTAATCCGTTAGAAAGTAGTTGGTATAAGGATGCTGTAAAAGCAAATGGTGAAATTATTGTTTCATCTCCGTATAAATCAAAGGCTACTGGAAATATGGTAATAGCAGTTGCTAAACAAAATGAAGATAAAAGTGGTGTCATTGGTATGGACTTGAATATTGATGATATCGTAAAAACATCTAAAATGATAAAAGTAGGAAAGCAAGGTTTTGTATCTATAGTGGGGCAAGATAAAACTATAGTTGTTCATCCAACATTAAAACCTGGTGAAAAATTAGAGAAATCTTTAGCAGATGAACTTTATAAGAAAGAAGATGGAGAGATTACGTATAGCCTCAATGGTGAGGATCGAAGCATAAGCTTTAAGACAAATAAAAAAACAGGGTGGAAAATAGCTGGTGTAATGCCTACGAAAGAAATTGAAGAAGCTACCAATCCTATTTTTTATAAAACATTTGCTATAATAGGAGCTTCTTTATTATTAGGTGGAATTATAATTTTCTTCATTCTTAGATCTATTATTAATCCACTAAGACAATTAGTTATTTCAGCTCAAAGAATTAGTCGAGGAGATTTAACGGAGAAAATTGATATTCGTTCAAAGGATGAACTTGGTCAATTGGGTGATAGTTTCAATGCAATGGCAGAGTCTTTACGCAATATTATTTCACAAATTAACACATCTGCAGGACATGTAGCAGCTTCTTCTGAGGAACTAACTGCTAGTGTAGAGCAAGCAAGTGTTGCAACAGAACAAATTACAAAAGAAATGGAAGAAATCTCACATAGTGCAGAAGTTCAACATAATGAAGTTGAGTCTGGAGCTAAATTAATAGGTGAGGTAACACGAAATATTCAATGTGTAGCTGATAATGCTTCTGAAGTATCGACCTCATCTTTATACACAAAACAAAAAGCAAATGAGGGGGAACAATTAGTAGAACAAACTGTAACACAAATGCAGTCTATACATAATTCTGTTTCCCAATCCGATAATGTAATTAAATTATTAGATAAGAAATCGCAGCAAATAGGCACTATATTAGAAGCGATTCAAAATATTGCTGAACAAACAAATCTACTAGCACTAAATGCGGCGATTGAGGCGGCTAGGGCAGGAGAACAGGGACGTGGATTTGCAATTGTTGCGGATGAAGTTGGGAAATTAGCGGAACAATCAAGACAATCTTCAATGGAAATTGGAAGTTTAATTAAGGAAATACAATTAGATGTACACGAGACTGTAAAAGCTATGAATGAAGTGGGAATAGAAGTACAGTCGGGAATTAAGGTCGCGAATGATACAAAACAAAGTCTTTATGAAATTTCAAATGCAGCGAATGATATCGTTTCCAAAGTACATGGTATGGTGGAGCTATCAAATAAGATGACATCTGATGCAATGCAAGTCGATACATCTATTAACCAAATAGCAGTGGCTGTAAAAGAGAATACCACAAGTATGCAAACTATAGCTGGTTCATCCGAAGAACAACATGCTTCCATGGAAGAGATAAATTCTTCAGCAATTCAATTAGCACAAATGGCTGAAGAACTTCAAGATTTAATTGGAGGATTTAAGGTATAAGTTCAGATTATAGGAAAGAATAACAGGAAGTATGTTAAAGAGTGTTAGTTGAAAATCTTTTAAGGTTCATTTCTACATTGTGCATGTTTGATTGGTAACAGTGTGTAGTAGCAAAGATGACACTGGAATTTCCATTACCCCATACCGAAAAAAAAGGGTATAGGTATACTTTCCTGTTTAAAATGTTGTTCGTATAGGAAG